>JAIKZS010000002.1 GCA_024682035.1 Bacteroidaceae bacterium | reverse complement strand
CCACGCATCATTTGCTTGTATTCCTCTTTGGTCATGGGCTTGGGCATCTGCTTGTTTACCTCATCTACAAACTGTGCACAGTGATCGATCATCTCGTCCATGGTGCAGTCCTGCAAAAACTTTCCGTCCTTATAGCAGTACTGGCAATAGTCGAAGTTGATACTGACATCGGCATTCGTGCCGCACTCCTCATTCTTTGAAAGTGGCATACCACAACTTTGGCAGAACTGAGGCAATTGGCCTGGCTGCAAGTTTTTCTCCTTGTTGGGGAAAGTCGCTTCGTAGGCCTCGAAAGCTTCAGGATTCTCGTCAGCCACGAAATAGCCTTTGGGTGGGCAATAAGTAGCTTCGGCTATGTCGTTATTTTGAAGCCAACCAGGAATCAGTTCCTGAGCAAGGAAGTAGGGCACTTCGGCATCGCGAGGCTCGGCATGATAGTGGATGTTGAGTTTGCTGGCAAGGTCGAAGCCTGCGTGCTTGTAAAACTCGATGTTACCCTCCATGCAGAGGAAGCCGATACCAATTTTGCGTGCTTTCTCCAGTGCGTATTGTAGCAATTTTAGACCATAGCCTTTGCGCTTGTAGTCAGGATGAATGCTGATGGGACCGAAAGTCCAAGATGCCTTTTTGCTGCCATCGTCCATCATCAGTTCAGCTTTAGAAAACATAATGTGGCCTATTATCTTATTATCTTCTTCCATCACTAGATTCAATTCAGGAATAAAGTCGGGATTGGTTCTATATTGATTAAGCACATAATGCTCCGTACATCCTGGACGATAGATGTCCCAGAAAGCTTCTCTCGTCAGGTGCTCTACCTCACGATAATCATCTGATTTTTCTAATCTGATTCTCATAGTCAATTCTTTATTCGGTCTAATCTCATAATTTTTATGGGTTGTTCGTCGCCATGATAAAGGTGACTGCACCAGTTAACGTCACCCGTATCGTAGAAACCACATTTTTCCATTACACGACCTGAAGCAGGGTTATTGATGAAGAAATCACTCCATAAGGTCTGGAAACCTTTCACATTGAAGCAATAATCTATCAGCAACAGTAATGCCTCCGTGCAGATGCCCTGGTTCCAATAAGGCTTAGCCACCCAATAGCCAGCCTCAGCATCGTTTACACCAATGTGAATGTTGCTTTCGCCATGAGTGTAGTAGCCCATACATCCAATGGCCTCACCCGTTTCTTTCAGTTCGATGGCCCATATATGGTCACTATGAAAGATGGTGTGAATAATATGCAGGCTTTCCTTTATACTCGTATGAGGTGGCCAACCAGCACGAGGCCCCACATCAGGATCGGCAGCATATTTGAAAAGCGCTTCTGCGTCGTTATCGTTCCAAGGGCGCAATAATATACGGTCAGTTTCCATCATATAGCGTTATTGGTATTGCTTCACAAAATCACGCAACAAACGGAAAACAGGTTCGTAACTATCGAAAACAGCATGCTGCCAATTGTCGTGAATAGTGTGGTAGTACTTAAAGGCATCACCATTCTCATTCTCAATGAAGATGCAGGGCACATGACGTGTGGCAAAAGGATAGTGGTCGCTATTGCCTGCCAGTTCTCCACGATTCAATGCCTTGAAATGATGTTGCTCATTGTTGATTTTCTCAAACAGCGCAAATCCCCTCATGCCTTCATCGCTTACCTCACAATAGGCAGCAGGGTTGTTATCACCAATCATGTCGATATTGAATAGATACTTAATCTGCTCCAAGGGGATGATGGGGTGGTTGGCAAAGAACTCCGACCCTCTGAGGAAGGCATCCTCACCAGAAAAAGCAATGAAATACATATCGTAAGCTGGACGATGCTTAGCATAATAAGCAGCTAAGGTTACAATCGTGGCAGTACCCGATGCGTTGTCGTTGGCACCAGCATAGAATACCTTCTTGCCCAGGTTGCCCAAGTGATCATAGTGGGCCGTGAATACATAACAGCTGTCGTGCCGTTCTCCCTCCACTTTGGCAATCACATTGAAACACTCATAGTCTTTCAAGAACTTATTCTCAATGTCAACGCTGATGCTCTTTGCATCTTTGGGAAAACGATAAGGTACCCAAAGGATAGGCTTGTCTATCACTTTCTCCCCATAGGCCTTATAAAACTTCAGCGGTTCTTCCCATGTAAAGAGGATACCAGCGTTAGGCGCCCCTCCATTTTTCTGCATCTTCGCAAAGTCCTCCCTATGCTTGTAAGAGAACATAAAGTCGCAGACAACAAAAGCATCTTTGTTCTCAGGGCGGTCTAAGTCCTGAAAAATCTTGTTGGCATCATAATGCAGCGTGTCGATATAATAGATGGGGAAGGTGCCCTTGACACCAGGTGCAAACTCACGCATGGTAAAATCTACGCCAGGGACCTGCTTCTTCCCATCGACTGACAGTTTCATTTTACCAGAAAAAGTGTTGATGTCCAACTTGAAAGGCTGACAAGTCACCTCGTCAACTCCAGCTTTCTCAAATTCCTTCTGCAAGAATTTACCTGCCTTATTAGCACCATTCTTGGCATAGCCTCTGCCTCGATACTTGGCAGAACTAAGTTCCTTTACCACTCTTTTGTAATGCGACAGATCTTGTCCATACAATTGTAAGGTGACCAATGCTAACATCAGTAACAATATCTTTCTCATATGCTTCGATTTTTATTGTTTATTCAGCATTTTCTTTTCTCCCAACACACACCAGCGGATAATAGGGATGCGACGAATGACCTCGTACGTCAAAGGCGATAGGGTGAAGACAGCGATTGTCAGAATGAGATACATCACTGCTGGTGGCAAATCCGTATATATCTTCATTGTATAGCCCAAGCCGGCAATGAACAGATAATGAACTATGTAGATGCCGTAACTGGAGCGTGTCATATAATGGGCAAAACTACCAGTATAGTTGAAGCATGCGCTGAACCATCCCATGATAGCCAAGCACATCAGCCATCCGTAGAGGCAGTTAAGGGGACTACTCAAATACTGGGGCGAAGTGTTGTTCTCACCAAAGGTGGTGACAACTAATAGGATGCCACTCAACACAGCACCCACCATCAAAGGAATCCACGCTTTGGTAACCTTTGTTTGTACTTCGTCGTGCGAAAATACAAAATAGCCCATTAGGAACGGAACCACATAGAAGAAGGGCTTGTATAGGTTCCAAAGACCATCGGCACTATCTGGACGTGGCTCTGTGACGAGTGTCTGTTCGCCCAGCCAGAAAAGCAAGCCCAAGAGTAAGATGCCTACGATTCCTATCTTGCTGCACCAATTCCAAATTTTGTCTTTTTTATCCAGCAAACGCACCAATAGTAACACGATGCAGAACAACCATAAATCTTGGATAAACCAAAGTGGACCGGTGCCGGAAATGGCCATCAAAAAATACTTTGCTATAACGGGGATACCATCGAATACACCTAACCTTGCTGCCACAGCAGTGTTGAAATAACCTATTATCCAATGGAAAACAAGTAGGCCTATGGTACTGGGCACCAGTAGTTTTCGAGTACGTGCCTTGAACCAAGTTTTGCCGTCAGTTTTAGCTAAAGCATACTTGGCACTGATGCC
The DNA here is from genome assembly GCA_024682035.1 of Bacteroidaceae bacterium. Lineage (GTDB taxonomy): Bacteria > Bacteroidota > Bacteroidia > Bacteroidales > Bacteroidaceae > Bacteroides. The sequence continues at coordinate 20,714 of JAIKZS010000002.1, read as the reverse complement.
TGCCAATAAGAACAGTAAGGGCATGAACCAAGGGTAGAGGATATACATCACCACATCCTGATATTGCGGATACTCAGGGTATTCACCAAAACCACCTATACCACCAAACACACCTTTGTTGTTGTAGAAGTATATCACATGGTAGAACAATACCAATAGTACTGTTACCCAGCGCAAATTATCAATCCAATGTTTTCTCATAATTCAATATATCGTTGAAAAAAAATTGTCCAGCAATAGATGGGCTCCAGCTAATAGCCCTGGCAGTATTCATTTCCCCATCTGCGGGAAGGTGCCATCATCAGCATTCAGCTGTTCTCATCTAACAATCATTATTAATTATTGTCATTTCCATTTCTACTCCTTTCCATGTTTCGCCATCTATCAGGTAAGCGTCTTCTACAGTGATATGGAATCCTACTGATTGGTAACAGTTTAGTGCAGGGAGGTTGTCGCAGAAAACACCCAGGGTAATGCGTTTCGCTTTCAACACTTGCTGCGCATAAGCAATAGCAGCTTGTAACATTTTTTTTCCATACCCCTTACCTCTTATTGTATTATCAACGATGACGAAGCCAAATCTTATGGTGCTTTTATCATCAGACGGATACCTTAGCAAGATATGCCCTATGATCTTGTCGCCTGAGATGGCAGTAAGGGGGAAGAGGTTGTCCCCCTCATATTGCCTCATCATATCTTCTGGTTGGGCAGGGTAATGCCTGTATCGGTCTGCACTCCAGCGTCGAAACGCTTGCTTATCTTTGCACCAGCTCAGAATGACCCCAGCATCTGATGGCATAAATGGGCGAAGTATTATTTTCCTATCATTCATAGTTGACGACGATGAAAATATGGACGCTCTTTAACAGAATCGTATGCTATAACCTTTCCCTGTTCATCAAACAACACAATGAATAGCACCTCTTCCGGCTCAGTTATTTTACCTACCTGTTTTCTGTACCCCCATTCTTCTCCGCTTACATCAGCACTTTTATACATAGGTTTGCCTAAAAGATGTCTGACATCTTCTTGTGTCATGCCGATTTCAACTTTGTTAATCATGATGGTACCTCTAGTACTGCTACAACTCCAAATAGCAAGACTCATCAATGTAACTACAAATATAAATTTAATTTTTTTCATTGCTTTCTTTTTAGTTAAAAAATGAGTATTCTAGCTATAATAATTTTACATTCTCGATCTTTGATCCCTACCAGCACCAGTACCGCGATACTTGCTCTGGGCAGCATTGAAGGTATAACGGATAGAGAACTTCACTTTCTGCGTATCCAGCAAATTGGTTTGTGAAATGGTATGATTGCCAAAATCGGAATCCACATCGGCATGTGCCTGGTGGAGTAAATCATGCCCCTCCAGTCGCAACACCAAAGAGTTGTCTTTCAATAGAGTCTTCTGCACCCCAGCCGTGAGGTCGAAATATACATTCTTCATATACAAGTTCTGTGAATAACCTTTTGTCTGCATCAGGCCACCCAATTCCAGTTGCCATCCACCATCTAGTCTGAAAGTGTTGTTTAACTGAATTACACCTAAAGGTTTGTCATTAAATTTGCTCTTGCGTGTACCAGAGATTACTCGTGGGTCAGGCATCTCGATGGTCAGCCACTGCTTCTGGATGCCAGCCGTATAACTCATGGTCCAAACACCAATGGTGTGGTTGAGCATGCCATATACTGCTAACAATCGGAACGGAGCGTCAATGTTATAGGGCTTGACCAGCACTACACCTTCGTCGTTGTAAGGTGCCGACCAGAGCATAATCGGATCATTGGTGCGAGCGTAGTTCACCAAGAATGTTAAATACTTCCACACCGCAGTAGTACTGATAATGTGTGTTAATTCAGGCTGAAGTTTGGCGTTACCACTTTGCAACAAATAACGATTGTCATAGATGATGGCACCTGATAGTTGTGAGTAGTTAGGACGACGCGTTTTGGCGCTATAATTCACCATTAATTGCACGTTGCCAACTTTGCTTGTAAAAGAAACAGTAGGGAACCAGTTACTATAATTACGCGTCAGGTTATTTTTCGGCGCTAATTTGTCAGCATAGGTGTAATGCACTCTTTCATAGCGAACACCGGCAGTGATATGTACCGCCTTAGGTAACTGGAAACCATAGTTGGCAAAGCCTGCATAGATATCCTCATTCACCTTGGCATTTGAAGCAGGAATATCGATACCCGTAATGGCGTAATTATCTTCGCGTCGTGAAAATGACTCTTCTGTTCCCACTTGAAACTGTCCTTTCCAGATAGGATAAGAAACAACGGCTTTGGCAGCATACAGCCGATTGGAATTGTCACTTTGACTACGAATATCAGCGTCATACGTTAAAGTGCTACTTTCTTTGGTATGTATATTTTTCGAATCTTTAGAAACGTAATAATCAAAGTTCACGTCAACACCCATTTTTTTGCCGATGGTGCCATTGTAATAAAGATTGGCACCAATGTTATAAGGCCTTTCTTTACCAATTTTGTCTTTAGAAATAGTCACCAGTTTGTCGGTAAGCACCCCATCTTCTTTCACACTGTCATCTACCTTCGTGCGAACATCATACGCGAGAGTAGTACCCCATTCAATCTTTCCACCCACAAAATGCTTGTCGTGGATTTGCCAGTTTACACCCGCATTGCCATATATACTCTGCCCTTTGTATTTATTCGACAAGTCACTATAGTCTTCAATGAGGTGCTTGCTGTAAGTAATTTTTTCGAGCTCACTGATTTGTCTTGAAGTATTCTTATTATAGTTAATACCACCAAACAAGTCAACAGATCCACTACGATAATTCATGTTAAAGGCTGCAGAAGGATCGTTTCCCTCGGCCCACTTCAATGACTGGGCATCGGAAGCGTTGAAGTTGAAACCAAATCCTTCACCTTGGCGACGGATGGTGCGAATACGAACAACACTACGCACGGTGGCATCATACTGTGCACCAGGATTAGTGATTACTTCAACATTCTGAATCTCGTTACTCTGTAATCGACTTAATTCAGAGGAATCAGTCACCTTGCGTCCATTGATATAGATCAAAGGAGAACCTTTGCCCATGACTTCTAATCCGTTTGGTCCTTTGATGAGGCCAGGTGTCTTCGCTAATACATCATCAGCAGTACCTGCATTTTCGAGCACAGAACCTTTGATGTTGGTTTGTAAACCTTCGCCAGTAAGCTTGGTCTTTGGCAACTGGGCTTTTACTACTACCTCTCCCAACATCTCAGCATCTTCTTCTAATTGTATGGTAAGACCGTTACCAGCCGGGAAAAAAACCGTTTTAAAACCTACACTTGAAATTTTCAACAATCCGTCGTTCTTGCTGGTAACGATGTTGAATAGTCCTTCGTTGTTCGTCACTGCGCCCTGTACAAAAGCAGAGTCGGGTAGTGACAAAAGTACCACATTTACATAAGCTAATGGGTGGCCGTTTACGTCAGTTACTTTACCACCAATGTCGTGTGTCTTGGCAGAAGACGATAAAGTCATCATCAGGGCAGCCATCAATGCTGCCATTTTCATTCCTACATTTTTCATTATTCTATTTTTCTAGTTGCAGTTAATTATATATATGAATGTTATCAGTTCAGGTATGGAGCCCTAAGCTTAATTTCTTATTGCTACTCCACCAAAGATGTTGCTGGCTATTATATGAAGGCATGGAGCCTCAGGATTCGCGCATTTTGTAGCTTCGTTACCCACACCACCTATAAAACTTCGGCTTTTTATCTCAATATTTATAGTGGGAGGTACCCATAGTTCCACTCCACCAAACAAAGTGCGTATGTCAATCTCTTCATCTTCTGTAAAGGTGGCATTGCGCAAATCCAGTCGGATGCCACCACAGTTGGCTTCTAAGCGCGCCCCATGGAAAGTCTCACCGCGATAGATGTATTCGTCACCACCAAAACTTACTTGACACAAAATACGTTTGCCATCTTCGTTAAGGGGTAAAGGGCGTTGTAACCATTGGTCGGCATTGGTATCAAAGCCATTGATGATTAACCAGATTCCTACATATAAAAGGATGAAGAGCGCTAAATACAACTCCAATGCATCTGACGTGCCACCATCCAACCAATTCAGATGGATGATTCCCACCATCGTAGCTAATTTGAGCGATGACCCCAATACCAGAATGATGCCCACTGCTATTTTCATTTTCTTAACCATGTAAGTATCGGTGCGATAGCCACAGAATCCTTGGACGATGAGATGTATGCCCACAAATATTATTATAACAATAGCTAAATAATAGGCACTCGGCTCTATTAATGCATTCTCAAGCCAACTGATATGCATGATGCCCCACAAGGTAGCTAGTTTGAGGAGACTGGCCAATACTAAGATAATGCCCATGATACCTCTGAGTGTAGATTTTGTTTTCATACTGTTATTTTTTATAAAGTTAGACAAAGTGTTATTTTGAAAAGTTACAGTCGTGCTAACTGCTTCATTTTTCTGATGCAAATGTATGATAAGGTGATTTTCCCTCCAAAAATATGGGATATATGACAGGTGGTTGTGACGAATGGCATTTTTCTGGGATGAATAGCGTGACGAATGGATGGTTGAAACATTTTTTTATCATATATTTGTACTCGCAATGAGCAAAGAGTTTTTAGAAATATTGCGTGTACGCATGACCAGTTGCTTTTTTGTAATACTGGCCTTGGCCATCTTCAAGCCTTTTGGTCTTGAGGTGTGGCAATGGCAGGTCTATTTGCATTTAGCTAATATATTTGTGATGGGCGTGATAATCTGTTTGATCTCTGACTCGGTGATGAAATACATTGTTGGGATGCCCGTTGCAAGCGACCGTGGGGTTGGTTATATTATTCGGCGTAATCTTTGGTTCCAGTTCATCAACACACCGATGATTGCCCTGATGATTTGTCTGTATAGGCACTTCGTGCTGAGCCATCGGGTGGCGAGTAATTATTTTTCAATCGCCAATTACATGGAGACACTTCTGATTATTGCTTTTTGCTCATTTGCCATCGGACTTTACTGGCGTTTTAAATATCGTAGTAAATATTTGGCAATCGAACTGGAGGAAACTCTTCTTTTAAACGAGCAATTACAAAAGAAACAACAAGCAGCGGATGTCTCCCAACCAGAAGAACCGAATGACGAAAAGGCAGAACAGCAGATAATTACCACACAGTCATCAACCCCATCCACCTCATCGGCTTTCATTCACCTAAGTGGGACAACCAATGAAAGTCTTGATCTTCAAGTTTCAGACCTATTATATATTGAGGCCGTGGGCAATTATGTAAAAGTCTTTCATCTGCATGGAGGCAAAGTCCGTTCAGATATGCTGCGTGCCACCTCCAAGCAAATGGAGGACGATTTGAAAGCTTACCCCATGATTGTTCGTTGCCATCGTGCCTTTATTGTCAACCTCCAGCAAGTGGAACAAATTGTGTCTAAATCAGGAAGTATGCAATTGTACATGAAGTATAGTCACGACTCTCTGCCCGTTTCACGCAGTAATTTAGCCCAGGTAAAAGATGTCATTAAGCGGTTGTAAAGTTATTATCATCTCACTTGTTGGATAGAAAGAAATAATGTGTATCTTTGCATAACTCTAAATGAAAGATGTGATGATAAAGAAAAAACAACTACTTTTAATGTGTGGAGTATCCTTACTAACCACCGTTGTTTTGCTGGCAATTTTGTTGCCATTTATTTTGAAAGACGAAGCTACGCAACCTGCAGTTGTGGAGACTGAGCAGAAGGATACCGCCATACATGACGGATTGGAGTATGCTGTGGTCAATCTGTCGGTATGCAACCTTAGACAAACCCCTAATTTTACGGCCGAAATGAGTACGCAGGCATTGATGGGTATGCCTGTAAAGGTGCTGGCTTTCAATACGTGGTATCAGATACAAACGCCCGATGATTATACCGGATGGGTGCATCCTGTGGGCATCTGGCGCATGACCAAGGATGAATATGATGATTGGAACGAGGCTGAGAAGGTAACGATTACCCAGCATTTCGGTACGGTATATGCCGAGGCAAATGATGCTTCGCAAACTGTATCGGATGTGGTGGCAGGCAATCGACTTAAACTGAAGGGAAAATCGGGTAACTATTATCAGGTGGAATTCCCTGATGGCAGACAAGGTTTTGTGTCAGATAAAATAGCACAGCCATTGACGGAGTGGCGTAAGCAGCTCAAGCAAGATGCCTCGTCACTCATCGAAACAGCCTATACCATGATGGGCTTCCCCTATATATGGGCTGGTACTTCTTCAAAAGGCATGGATTGCAGTGGCTATATACGCAACATTTATTACATGCACGATATGATTATTCCACGTGATGCGTCTCAGATGGTGAAAGTGGGTGAGCATATTGACATTGCTGCTGATTACAGCAATATCGTGCCTGGCGATTTGATATTTTTCGGACGTAAGGCAACGCCTGAACGCAAGGAAGGGGTTTCGCATGTGGGCATGTATCTGGGCAATGGCCGATTCATACACTCACAGGGTAATGTGCACGTTAGTAGTTTGCTTCCTGATGATGAGTTGTTTGACGAGATGAATCTCAATCGCTTGCTGTATGCTGTTCGCATATTACCATATATAAATAAAGAGGCTGGTTTGAACACCACCGATCGTAATCCTTATTATAATTAGTATTCTTGCTTTTCTTATGGCAGATAGAAGATCTTTCTTAAAAACAGCTGCATGGGTAGCTTTGGGTACGGGGGCAGGCATGACCATGGCCAGGTGCAAAGGCAAGGCTGATGTGGCAGCTCCCAATATCAATCATTCTGTAGGGGCCCGCATGAAGTTGCGTTTCTTCCCTTATGAACTGAAGTTGCGACATGTGTTTACCGTGTCTTCTTATTCTCGTACTACTACGCCGGATGTGCAAGTGGAAATAGAATACGATGGCATAACGGGCTATGGTGAGGCGTCAATGCCACAGTACCTGGGACAAACGGTAGAGAGCGTAAGTGCTTTCTTGAGCAAAGTGAACTTGGAACAGTTTGATGATCCGTTTAAGATGGATGAGATACTGACGTATATCGACGGACTGACGGATGCTGATCCTGCTGCAAAGGCAGCTGTTGATATTGCTTTACACGATTTGGTGGGTAAATTGCTGGGAGCACCTTGGTATAAAATATGGGGACTGGATAAATCGCTCGCGCCCAGTACTACCTTTACCATTGGTATTGACACCCCTGAAGTGGTGCGTGAGAAGACCAAAGAATGTGCCGATTTGTTTAATATATTAAAGGTGAAGGTCGGGACGGAGAACGATAAACAGATGATTGAGACCATTCGTGAGATTACCGACTTGCCCATAGCCGTGGATGCCAACCAGGGTTGGAAAGACCGTGACTATGCGCTTGAGATGATTCATTGGCTCAAAGAGAAAGGTATCGTAATGGTGGAGCAACCCATGCCTATAGCACAATTGGACGATACGGCTTGGCTCACTGAGCGTAGTCCACTACCTATCTTTGCTGATGAGTCGTGTCAACGACTGAAAGATGTGGCAGGCCTGCAAGGTGCGTTTCATGGCATCAATATCAAACTGATGAAATGTACGGGCATGCGAGAAGCCTGGAAGATGGTGAATTTTGCCAAGGCTTTGGGTATGAAGGTGATGGTGGGGTGTATGACTGAAACATCGTGTGCTGTGAGTGCTGCAGCTCAGCTGTCACCTGCTGTAGATTTTGCCGATCTAGATGGAAATTTGTTGATTTCCAACGACAGGTTCAAGGGTATGGAAGTAGTAAAAGGTAAGATTACTCTGCCAAACTTGCCTGGTATTGGTGTTACTTTGGCATGATTTCCGATTGCTTTCCTTACAAAATGTAAAAATGTCAGACTTTGCCGTTAAGCGCTGTTAAGCTGCTTGACAATTTAGTTAAAAGAGGACAAAAATAGGTGACAAAATATACAACCGAATGATATTTGCTGTTATCTTAGCGTTCGAAATCTAAAAATATTTGATGCGATAATATTAACATTTAAGATACAAGAAATATGAAACAGACAAAAACTTTCTTAGGCATTGTAGCAATTGTGCTGCTAAGTGCAGGAGTGGCAGGTGTTACCACCTATAAGCTAATGGAGAAAAACCAGCCATCAGCCTCTTTTTCTGAATTATTTGAACAGAATGATAATATGAAGTTGGCTTCATTTACTGGTGCTGAAGCACAGCCAGTAGATCTGACAGCTGCTGCCGAGGCATCTGTACATGCTGTGGTACACATCCGTTCTACCCAGTTAAGCCGTACGCAGACGGTACAGGATATGCCTGATATCTTCGATTTCTTCTTCGGTGATGGCCGTGGCCAGCAGCGTCAGGTACAGACACAGCCACGCGTGGGCTTCGGTTCTGGCGTTATCATTTCTAAAGATGGATACATCGTAACCAATAACCATGTGGTGGAAGGTGCCGATGAGATTGTTGTGAAACTGAACGATGAGCGTGAGTTGAAGGGACGCTTGATTGGTACCGATAGTGATACCGACTTGGCTTTGGTAAAGATTGAAGGTGATGATTTCCCCACATTGCCTGTAGGTGACTCTGATCAACTGAAGGTGGGTGAGTGGGTATTGGCAGTAGGTAACCCATTCAACTTGAATTCTACCGTTACTGCTGGTATTGTAAGTGCAAAGGCTCGTTCTTTGGGTACTACCGCTTCTAACGGACAGGCTGCAAATATTCAGTCGTTTATTCAGACTGATGCTGCCATTAACTCAGGTAACTCAGGTGGTGCTTTGGTAAATGCACGTGGCGAATTGGTAGGTATCAATGCCATGCTGTATTCTCCTACTGGTGCTTATTCTGGCTATGGTTTTGCCATTCCTACCAGCATCATGACCAAGGTGGTATCTGACTTAAAGCAGTTTGGTGCTGTACAACGCGCTTTGTTGGGCATCCGTGGTAATACGCTGGGTACTGACCTGACCATGAGTGAGGAGCAGGCTGAAGAAATGCGCAAGAAGATTGATGAACTGGGCGTGAAAGATGGTGTATATGTGGCCGATGTAGTAGAAGGTGGTTCTTCTGCTGGTGTGCTGCTCCCCGATGATGTAATTACTGCCGTTGATAATAAGAAGATTCATAAGTTCAGCGACCTGCAGGAAGCTTTGGCTCAGCATCGTCCTGGTGACAAGGTGAAGGTAACGGTAGTTCGTAAGAAGAGCGAGAAGACCTTTGATATTACATTGAAAAATTCTCAGGGCAACACTAAGGTTGTAAAGAGTGCTGATGTGGAAATATTGGGTGCAGCCTTCCGTGCTCTCTCTGATAAAACTAAACAGCAACTTAATTTGAGTTATGGCTTGGAGGTAACGGGCGTCAGCAGTGGCAAAATGCAGGATGCAGGTATTCGTAAGGGCTTTATTATCCAGAAGGCTAATAATGAAGTAATCAACTCTGAGGAAGATTTGCAGACTGTACTGAGACAAGCAACGCAATCACCTGAACAAGTACTGTTTATCTCGGGTATCTACCCAAGTGGCCGACGTGCAAACTATGCCGTTGATTTGAGCCAAGAATAAACCATGGGTGTAGAGAACGCATGTAGCATTTAAATAAAATATCCTCCCAAGTGAGAGTGCCGGCAAAAAAAGTCGGCACTCTTTTTGGATTATATAAACATTCTTTGTAATTTTGTACCCAAATTCGACGTTTTGAAAGAAGGATGAGACAATTAAAAATTACCAAAAGTATCACCAATCGTGAAAGTCAATCACTGGACAAATATCTACAGGAGATAGGTCGTGAAGGATTGATAACTGTAGAAGAAGAAGTAGATTTGGCACAACGCATCCGTAAGGGTGATCGTGACGCTTTGGAAAGGTTGACACGTGCAAACTTGCGTTTCGTGGTATCTGTTGCGAAACAGTATCAAAATCAAGGACTTAGTTTGCCTGATTTAATTAATGAGGGAAACCTTGGATTGATCAAGGCAGCCGAGAAATTTGATGAAACGCGTGGTTTCAAGTTTATCAGCTATGCAGTGTGGTGGATACGTCAGTCAATATTGCAGGCATTGGCCGAACAGTCACGTATCGTTCGTCTGCCTCTGAACCAGGTGGGCTCGCTGAACAAAATCAGCAAGGCTCTTTCTAAGTTTGAGCAGGAAAACGAACGTCGTCCGTCGGCTGAAGAACTTGCGGAAACTCTGGATGTTCCGGTTGACAAGGTGGCAGATACCCTCAAGGTGTCAGGTCGTCACATTTCTGTAGATGCTCCTTTTGTTGAAGGAGAAGACAACAGTTTGTTAGACGTGCTGCCAAACGACGATTCCCCTATGGCCGATCGAGAATTGGTGAACGAGTCTCTTGCGAAGGAAATTGATAGAGCACTTTCTACGTTAACCGAACGCGAAAAGGACATAATCCAGATGTTCTTTGGCATCGGTCAGCAAGAAATGACATTAGAAGAAATCGGCGACAAGTTTGGTCTCACACGTGAGCGTGTCCGTCAGATTAAGGAAAAAGCTATTAGGAGGTTAAGACAAAGTAATCGTAGCAAACTGCTCAAGGCTTATTTAGGATAAAAAAAAGCATATCAATTCCAAAAATGTTTAAAAACCGGTACTCCTTTGTGTGAATACCGGTTTTTTTTTGTAACTTCGCAGCGGAGAGTGTTTTGTATTGAAATTTATGAAATTAATCAAGATATTAATTGTATGTATGTTGGCCTTTGTAGTAGATATAGCATCGGCCAAAGAACCTAAAGCCCCTAAGGCTTTTACAAAAACAGTGTATGCTGTTGGTGTTGCCACTTCTTTCAATGACACTTTAGCGTATTATACAGAAATGCAGGAACTTAAAAATACCGAACTTGATCGTAAAAGGTACTTACATCGCCGTTCTGGCTATTCTTTCCAATTACGAGATTTTTTGGTAACACAAGGTAAGCAAAACTACACATGTCTGATGTTGTTCAATACAAAGAAGGCTAAATTAGAGAAGAGACTGGCAAAGGTGATGGAGCGCTTGGCTAAAGATGGAATCAAAGTGGTTGAAATCAAGGGCAGCGAATTTACATTTACCAAACCAGAAGAATTGTAACCATATCCTTGCACAACGTGAATTTCAAAAACTTATTTCTTTTAATTGGGCTCATGCTCAGTTTGCTGGTTGTAACAGCATGTACTAAAGACGATCCGGATCCAGGTCCAGACCCATATGATGTTCCTGATCCTCCCGAAAGAGGATCAACAGCTAATCGTACGGTACTCATTTATATGGCTGCCGATAATGATTTAGGTGGTAAAGGCTTCGCAGCTGATGATTTAACCGAGATTACTGAGGCTGTAAGGACGCTCGAATCGAGTATTTATACCAAGAATAATGTGCTGGTATTCTACGATCAATATGATGCCTCACAGCAACCTTCGCTATTTCGATTGGTAAAAAAAGCGGAGATAAAGGCTTCTGAAAACGATGCCTCAATGGATGAGTTGGTCATCACGGCTGAACGCGAAATCATTAAAGAATTTGCTACTGAAATTATTTCTACTGAACCATCCACTATCCGTGAAGTGATGGATTTGGCCTATACAACTTTCCCTGCTCACAGCTATGGTTTTGTATATTGGTCGCATGGCGACGGGTGGTTGCCTGGGAAATATCAAAGTCTGGCTTTACGCTCTTCGTCACCCCTTAGGTGGATAGGCGTTGATAAAGAAAATGGTACTGGCTCTTCTGATTATAAAACGGGTATTCCAGAACTGGCAGGAGTCTTGAAGCAAGCTCCCAAGAAACTGGATTTCTTGTTGTTAGATGCTTGTTTCATGATGTCGGTCGAAGTAGCTTATGAGTTGCGTGATTGTACGAACTACCTGGTGGCATCTCCTACTGAAACGCCTGGCCCTGGAGGCCCTTATACCAAACTGGTGCCTGCTATGTTTGCTACAAACCAAGCTGCTATCCAGATTGCAGAGGCCTACTACGGTTTCTATGAGAGCAAGTATAACCCCAATGTTAAAAACACCAATTCTAATTGGACGGGTGGCGTGTCGATAACAGCGTTGGATTGTTCAAAGTTGGGTCAGTTGGCCGAAGTAACAAGTGCTTGTCTGCCCGACGAAGAGCCTGATGTACAGTCTTTACGCGAAACCGTATTCGATTATGACAAACGAAGCAGCTATGGTCACGTGGGTTATTATGACATGGAAGATATGATGGAGTTGATCATGACTCCTGAAAACTATGTAAAATGGTTGGAGGTCTATAATCAGGCACTTGCATTCTGGAAAACTACGCCCATGAATTTCTCGGCCACCGTTGGATTGTTCAGTATGGAAGAGGCCAATGGCGTGACACATTACATTCTTTCACCATCGGATACTTCAAAATATACTGATTATAGGACCAATTCATGGTATTTTGATGCAGGGTTAAGTAAACTGGGTTGGTAAAACATGAAGGTCGACTGGTTACATAGTGTGTGTCTGTTGTTATTGCTTGGCATGTTTTGTGCATGTGGCGACAACGGCTCACCTGTGAGTCCAGAACCTTCACCTACGCCCACTCCCACGCCCACTCCTACACCCACTCCCACGCCTCCAGAGCCCGAGCCCACGCCCGAAGCTCAATTCCAAAGAACGGTCATCCTTTATATGGCAGGCGATAACTCCCTGAGCAAATTCTTGTCGAGCGATTTAGACGAGTTGTTGCAGGGTGCTGCTGCTTTTGATGCCAATTTCTTTGCTAATAATCAGCTGCTGGTGTTTGTTGATACCTCTGACGAGGCTTTCATGCCGACCCTCTATAAAATAGGCATGGTGGAAGATGCCGTGGCTTACGAAGAACTGGAGGTTTTTGAAGAAGATGTAGTATCAACCGATCCGGCTGTTATACAATCGGTATTGGATGTAGCCGTCAGTCAGTATCCTGCCAAAAGCTATGGCTTTGTGTATTGGTCGCATGGTGAAGGCTGGATGCCGGCCAAAGTGAAAGCACTTCGAACTACCAATCCTTTGCGATATATTGGTATTGACCATCAGAATGGAACGCTGACAGATAAGCAACGTGTCATGACCGAGATAGCTGATTTGGCTACGGTCTTGGAGGGGGTAGGGCAGCCATTCGATTTCGTTATGTTCGATGCTTGTTACATGCTTTCTATGGAAACCTTGTACGAACTTCGTAATTGTACCCGCTATATCATTGCTTCCCCCACCGAAACACCAGCACCTGGGGCACCCTATGATGCCATGGCAACGGCTATGTTTAATACCAGTAATGCTGCTGTGGCTATGGGCGATGCCTTTTATCAGTATTATGAGCAGTTATATGATGGTGATAACAACTTTGTTCCCACAAGCGACCATTGGCATGGCGGTGTGGCCATTGGGGTGGTCGATTGCTCACAATTAGAGGCGTTGGCAAAGATTACGGCGCAAGGACTTGCTGAGGCTTCTGCGGCCGACAACCAGGCTTTACGTGCTGCCATTGCTTCCTACGATAAACGAGGCATTAAGCGTAACAACGAAGAGGTGCATTACTATTTCGATACTGTTGAATTGATGCAAGCATTGATGCCAGAAAATGCTTTTGATGCTTGGAAACAGCAATATGACAAGACTTTAGTATCTTGGCATACCACTCCCAAATTCTATTCCAGTGCCAAGGGATGGTTTTCGATGGAAGCTAATCAGGGCATTACCCACTACATTCCTCAGTCGCAAGATGCTTCCGACAGTAAAGATGTGGCTTATCGCGCTACCGCATGGTACAATGATGCTGGTCTCAGCAAATTAGGGTGGTAATCTTATTCATGATGATACGGACTGCCATTCAGGATGCTCATGGCACGATAGAGCTGTTCCACAAAGATGAGTCTGATCATTTGATGTGAAAAGGTCATTTTGCTGAGAGAAATCTTTTCTTGCGCTGCATCATACACGGCAGGCGAGAAACCATAAGGGCCACCAATGATGAATACCAGTCGCCGGTTGGTGGTATTCAGTTTCCGTTTCATATAGTCGGCAAATTCTACCGATCGCATTTCTTTGCCATGCTCATCGAGCAATACTACGGTATCGCCAGGTTGTAATGATTTCAAGATCAGTTCGCCTTCTTTCTCTTTTTGTTGATCCTCACTCAGACTCTTGGTGCTTTTCAGTTCGGGAATCACCTCCATGTCGAAAGTAATATAGTGCTTTGTTCGCTGCACATATTCCTCAATCGCCTGTATGAAATATTTCTCTACCGTCTTTCCAACCACCAATAATACTGTCTTCATGCCCTTCTTTTTTTAATATGCTTTCAAAGTTAGTATATTTTCAGATAATTATTTATCTTTGTAGAGATAAATTGACAAGAATATGGAAAAAGAAAGAGAATTGATTGACAGGCTCATTGACCTGTCGTTTGCAGAAGATATAGGTGATGGCGACCACACTACTTTGTCGTGTATTCCGCCTACGGCCATGGGAAAATCAAAGTTGCTCATCAAAGAAGAAGGCATCTTGGCCGGTGTGGAGATTGCCAAAGAAGTGTTCTACCGTTTTGACCCAACCCTGAAGGTTACGGTATATATGGAAGATGGTACCCCAGTGAAACCTGGTGATGTGGCCATGGTGGTGGAAGGCAAAGTGCAAAGTCTGCTGCAGACTGAACGCTTGATGCTGAACATTATGCAGCGCATGAGTGGCATCGCTACCATGACGCATAAATACCAAGCTCAATTGGAGGGCACCCATACGCATGTGCTGGATACGCGCAAGACCACCCCGGGCATGAGAATCCTGGAAAAGATGGCCGTGAAGATTGGTGGCGGCATGAACCATCGTATCGGTTTGTTCGACATGATTCTGCTGAAAGATAATCATGTTGATTTTGCCGGAGGCATTGATAAGGCCATTACCCGTGCCAAGGAGTATTGCAAGGAGAAAGGCAAGGACCTCAAGATTGAAATTGAGGTGCGTAACTTCGACGAATTGCAGCAGGTGCTCGATTTGGGTGGGGTTGACCGCATCATGTTCGATAACTTTACGCCCGAGATGACGCGTAAGGCTGTGCAGATGGTGAATGGCAGGTTTGAAACGGAATCTTCTGGTGGCATTACCTTCGACACCCTGCGTGATTATGCGGAGTGTGGAGTGGACTTTATCTCTGTGGGAGCACTGACTCACTCTGTCAAGGGACTTGACATGAGTTTCAAGGCGTGCTAATTTTACTTATATCATACATGGCTGTGCCCTGAGTGGGGCATGGCCATCGTTGTATTAATACTTTTTAACTAAAATCCTTACCTCCTTTCAAGCTTTTCCTTCGTCTTATAGATAGAAAGCATTATGAATAGAGCATTGGTGTAGAGCTGTTAGTCGTGTGAAAGCCGATGAGTTGAAACTGGCGGAGGGGTGTAGAAAAGGCGATGCGGAGGCTCGCAAGCAACTATACACTCAATATGCGGAGCAAATGCTTGCCGTTTGCTATCGTTATACTGGTAACTTAGACGACGCTCACGATGTGCTGCACGATGGTTTCATCAAAATCTTCACTCACTTTTCTTTTCGAGGAGATAGCGCGTTGAAGACTTGGATGTACAAAGTGATGAGTTCGCAAGCTATTGACTTCGTGAGACAAAAACATGCTAATAGTCTGCTGTTGATGGACAGTGAGGAGCTTCCTGATTTACCTGATGTCAATGAAAATGATGTCATGGCTGAGGGCAAAGGAATAGATGAGGAAACTCTCATGCGCATGGTGGCTCAATTGCCTGAAGGATGCAGAATGGTGTTCAACCTTTTCGTATTTGAGGACAAAAGTCATAAAGAGATTGCCGAATTGTTGCACATCAAGCCTGATACATCTAAATCGCAATATCGTTATGCTAAGAATTTGTTGATAACAAGAATCAAACAATTTATCGAACATGAAGGAGAAAGATAATTTTTCAACGTTGTTCAATGCCTTGGCTGATGCTAAGATGCAGGTGAAAGATGGCTTCTGGGAAAATCTGGAGAAAGATTTGACCGCCATCGAGTCTGCTGCACAGCCTGTGGCTCCTCAGCACATTAAGTCTATTCCGTTATATCGAAGATGGGTAGCAGCTGCATCTGTGTTACTCATCGTGGCAGTTGGCTCTGTAGCGTTTTGGTATGTTAATTCGCAGGGACAGGAGATTCAGGAGGCGTTTACAGAGCTTTCTGCCAAGATCGATACACCGCTTGTGGAGGAAATGGCTAAATCTACAATTAATATATATAATGAAGACTCGCATTCATTGGCCACAGCTCAGCATACAAATGTTAATGCTCCGTTGTCTGTGACCAATGTACAGCGGTCTAACCTATCAGTCAATCCGGCTTTGAGTCCGGTATCGTTAGGCACTACTGCTGAGGAAGAAGATGATGACGAAATGGTGCCTTTCGAGGTAACTTTCCAAATCATCGAACAAGGTTATATAAATGGTGGTAAACCATCCAATGGCCTTCAGAATGCCTCCAATGGTAATCTTGCTTCCGAGGAAACCACCACTACCACGGTAACAGAAAAGAAAGCATCTGGTTGGGCGTTGAAGCCTGCCATAGGTACTTCATTGTCCAAGGGCCAATACAACATGCCTTTGACGGCCGGCATGACTTTGGAACGCAAACTTAACAAGACCTTATCGGTCGAGGCTGGCTTGTTGTATAATTATCTGCCCGTACATAACGACGAAAATCAATCATCTCTCTCTCTTCCCGTCAAGTTGAATGTTGAATTGGCCGAAGGAAAGAAGGTGGATGTGTATGCTACTGTAGGTGGCGTGGCCGAGAAATTACTGGGTAAGAGCTTCAGCGAGGAACCTGTGCAATTGGCTGCTATGGCTGGCATAGGTGTCCGCTATAAGTTTAACGACCATCTGGCGGTCTATGCTGAACCCACCGTGTCTCATTATTTTGAGACTGATGGTGCGACTAAGACTTTGCGAACAGAGCAATCTGTTAATGTAAATCTGCTATGCGGTGTCCGCATGTGTTATTAATCACCAAAAATCCATTGTAATATGAAAACTATGCATCGTATTTGTACCTTGCTGATGTTATTGTCATTGGCATTTACATGGGTTTCTTGCACTGATGACACACTTGATGTGGAGAATCCTGATGTGGATTTGTTCGTGAAGCAACTCAAAGATGGAGCTTTGGCTGTTAACGAAGAAACAGGCACTGTCATTATGCCGCAGTTTACGGTAGATGACATTGAGAGTTTGTTGAATTATGCCGAAGATTTGTCTGAGATACCTTCGTTCCCCTTGGCCCCTGTGTCTTATCTGGCAGGAGGCAAACCACGATTGGGTGAATGCGTGCTTTGGGTAATTGAATCTATCCGCCTGGGGCACAATGCTTCCTTAGGGTGTCGCATGGTGCGCAACGATGCCGTCAATTACGAGGGTATTTATTTCCTCACCGACGAACAGGTGTTGGATGCTGCAGCTTTTTACCGGCGTTGGTGGACCAATGAGCAACATGCTGGAGGCTTTTCTGTACTAGACACTGCTGCCGAGCCTTTGGCAGGCTCCGATTATCGCTGGTGGTAATCAATTCCTAATTTCCATGAGACATAGACTACTATTGATGTTATCAATTATGATGGCAGGGGGCTCTGTGTGTGCCCAAGAATGGACACAAGCTGATTCCCTTCGTCTGGATCAGTTGCTGAAAACTGATGGGGAAATCAAACTCAACCCTCGTGCACTGGAAGAACTGAGGGAGAATGGCTTCGTAGGAAGTCAGTCCGTTATTAGTGAGAAACCGTGGCTGGAGTTTGATACCACCATGCCTAAACTGAAACTCCCCAAGCAGGCTGAAGTCAAGATGCAGATAGACATGCCGCTTTATGCTCCTCCACCTTCAAATGGCCTCACTTATACAGGTGACTTGGCTTATCATCTGACAAAGTTTTTTACAAAAGAATACTGGGATTTCCGAAACAAACGGAATATAAAGAAGACACTGGAAGTGCTGAAAAACTACGATGCAGTGCTACCTGACAGTTTGCAGAGTAAAAAATAATTCGTATCTTGCAGCCTCAAATAATAAATATAGGAAAAATGAATAGAATTACATCTCTTTTCGGTATAGAATATCCTGTGATAGCAGGAGGTATGGCATGGTGCAGTGGTTGGAAACTGGCTGCCGCAGTTAGTAACGCTGGTGGTTTGGGCTTGATTGGTGCCGGCTCTATGACACCCGATTTGCTGAGAGAGCATATTGAGAAATGTAAGGCTGCCACCGACAAGCCTTTTGGTGTGAATGTGCCTTTGATGAAACCAGGGGTCGAAGAGATGATGCAGATCATAGCAGAGACTGGTGTGAAGGTGGTCTTTACTTCGGCTGGTAGTCCCAAGAAGTGGACCTCATGGCTGAAGGAACGTGGCATTACTGTAGTACATGTAGTATCATCTTCTAAGTTTGCCAAGAAATGTGAAGATGCTGGCGTCGATGCTGTCGTTGCCGAAGGCTTTGAGGCTGGTGGTCACAATGGGCGCGAGGAAACTACTACCATGTGCTTGATTCCAGCTGTGCGCCAAGCAACTACACTGCCATTGATTGCTGCAGGAGGCATCGGCAATGGTCCATCTATGCTGGCTGCTCAGGCTTTAGGTGCTGAAGGTGTGCAGGTGGGTACTCGTTTTGCCCTGACGGTGGAAAGTTCTGCCAGTGAGGCATTCAAGAATTTCTGCTTGAACCTGGAAGAGGGCGATACCATGTTAATATTGAAGAAGTTGTCGCCTACGAGAATGGCGAAGAACCCTTATCGTGAACAACTCGATAAGGCGGAAGCCGAAGGTGCTACTGCCGAACAACTGTTGGAGATAATTGGTGCTGGTCGCAACCGCATGGGCATCTTTGAGGGTGATCTGGTGAATGGTGAGGTAGAGATTGGTCAGAATGCTTCGCAGTTCAAAGGCAAAGGCATCCAAACGGTGGCCGAGGTGATGCAGGAGATGATGACTGAATACAAATCTTGTGTTACCAGTGTAAAGAGTTGGTAAAATGCTGACAGCACCTATTGGGGTGCTGAATAACTGATAAACTTCCCCTTGGTGTAACAGTGATAGATACTTGCACCGAGGGGGATTTTTTTATCGGTTGCGTTTCAGCAGTTTGCTCAGGCGCAGTTCGATTAAGGAATAGGGTGAATAACCTTCGGTCAAAATGTCCATCTCGCCATCTTCTTCATAGATAAGCGTGGGGTAGTGCTCTGCATATTTGTCGGCATACAGAAAGGCCTGACGGGTGTTTTCTTCAATCTCTGGCGATGAAAAA
The DNA here is from genome assembly GCA_024682035.1 of Bacteroidaceae bacterium. GTDB lineage: Bacteria > Bacteroidota > Bacteroidia > Bacteroidales > Bacteroidaceae > Bacteroides. The sequence goes on along the minus strand of JAIKZS010000002.1, from coordinate 1,423 downwards.
TGCAGGAAGAATTGTTCTTTGTCGATGCCTAACTTCTCACAAATCTCTAAATAGACAGTCTGCTCGTTTAAGTCCTTGCCATCATAAAAGCGGGCATGCAGCACATAGTGGGCAAATTGTAATGCACGCTGTGGGGCAATGGCACGGCAGGCCATGATGGCACGACTGGGCACCATGCTGTCGAGCATAATTTCCTTGTTTTCCAAGGTTTTGGAATAACCCTTCCCAAATTCCTTGCCTGTCTCTTTGGTAATGCTGGCATCCAATTTTCGGTGGGCAAAGGCATATACGGGCGATTGTACTTGCGCAAAGTCGCCTGCCAGCATACCGGCTGGTACCACTTCAAACTGTAGTTTGCCTTCTAAGGTGTCGTATAACTGCTGAATGGCGTCGCTTGTGCCGTAGCACCATTTGCAGTGGGGATCCATGATGTATATTATTTTCATTTTTAGTTGATAGTTAATAATGGATAATTGGCTTCGCCCTATTCTGTCGCGACTCGGCATAGTTCAAGCAAGCTTGACTCTGCCCTCGCTGCTCCAAAAAGTGGCTTCGCCCTATTCTGTCGCGACTCGGCCAAATCGATGCAAGCATCTTTGGCCCTCGCTGCTCCAGAAAGTGATAATGGATAATGGATAGTTAACCTATAATCTATTCTTCCCTCCTCATCCCGGGCTTGACCCGGGATCTCCTCAAGAGTACAGCTATATCCCGGATGAGATTCCGGCTCGAAGGCCGGAATGAGGGGCGAGAGTTAAATCATCAGGTCGCCATCGCCAGAGCCGCCGTTACCGCCGTTGTCGCCAGAGCCGGAGCCGGTGTTGGTACCTGTGCTTGAACCTGTGTTGATGTCGGTGTTGGTACTAGGTGTGCCGCTGTTGTTGGTATTCAGCTTACCCAGCATGAACGCCTTGAGGTCAACAAACGAAGCTTTCTTCAGGAACTCACGGCTGGAGATGTTCAGTTCTTGTTCCTTCTCGGGCAGGAAGCGGATGTGCAGCGCCTTGATGTGCTTGTTAATGTTGTACTCCTCCTCGGTGTTGGCACCCAGGCGCGTGTTCTCGATGGTGGTGTAGAAGATGCCCAGTCCGTCAATCTTCACCCTCTTGCCCTCGAGCAGCATTTCCAGCATGCAGCTGCGCCACTTCTCCAGTACGCCGAACACCACGTCCTGCGTATAGACAGAGCCGTGCTCGGAGATGTGCTGCGCCATCTTGCGAGTGTTCAAGGTCTCGATAGACTTGGCGAAGGCGTAGTACTTGCCGTTGGCCAGCGTTGCGTCGTTGGTGTTCTTCCTCAGTTCATAAAAAATCTTTGCCATAATAATTTAGTTTTTGAATTAGATGTTAGTTTGCTGCCAGCTACTTCGGGTAGCAGCTCCCGTTGTTGTGTTGATCATGATTAACGCTGCAAAGATAGACTT
>JAIKZS010000112.1 GCA_024682035.1 Bacteroidaceae bacterium | reverse complement strand
GTTTACGAACCTGTTGAACGCGAGCTGGCTTATGCATGGTATAAAGATATGCTGGACATCTTTGATGAGTTCAATATTGCGTGGACGACCTGGTGCTATGATGGTGATTTTGGCTTCTATGACCAGCGTACAGAGTCTTATAAAGACAAAGAATTGGTAGATATTCTGATGGCAGGTAAGGCTTTAGGTGAATAACTAAGAAGGCTGACTACCAGTAAAGTTGTCATGGGTATTACTCTATGTATATAATTTTTTTATGAAGAAGAGTATCTTTTTTACGGCGGTTTTGTCATTATTCTTTCTTTCTGCAATGGCAGAACAGATAACTGACAAGGCATCGTATGTCAACCCGTTGATAGGAACGGAAGGTATGGGTCATACTTTTCCAGGAGCTTGTGCTCCCTTTGGCATTGTGCAACTTAGTCCTGACACAGACACTATTCCTCATAACATCGATGGAGTCTATCAAGGTAAAGTTTATGAGTATTGTGCAGGTTATCAGCATACTGATAACACTATAGTTGGTTTTAGTCATACCCACTTAAGTGGTACAGGACATTCGGATCTTGGTGATTTACTAATTATGCCACAGTCAGGTCCTCTTCAACTCAACCCAGGGACAAGGGATAATCCAGATGCTGGCTATCGCCAACGTTTTTCTCATGATACAGAACTAGCTTCTCCTGGCTATTATACAGTTATGTTAGCTGATAATGGAGTAAGAGCTGAGCTTACTGCTACTCAGCGTGTTGGCGTGCATCAATATACTTATCCAGAAGGCGCAGACCAACGCATTATTCTTGACCTTTATCATGGTATTTATAATTATGATGGCAAAGTACTTTGGTCCACTTTGCGTGTCGTGAATGACACTCTTCTCACTGGCTATCGCCTTACGGACGGATGGGCTCGCTCAAACTATACTTACTTTGCTATATCTTTTTCCAAGCCAATCATTAGTTATGGTTATCAAGATAGGAAACCAGAAAAATATGTGGGGTTCTGGCGTAAATTCGATAGGTATCACAACTTCCCTGATATGGCAGGGCGTAGTATGGTAGCTTATTTTAACTTTGACAAGTATGCATCTAACAAACTTGTTGTTAAAGTGGCTCTTTCTGCAGTTTCTACTGAAGGTGCAATTAAGAATCTTCGAGCTGAAGCAGCGGGAAAATCATTTGAAACTATCTGTAGTGAGGTCCGTGATTTGTGGAACCGTGAGCTATCTGTCATTGATTGTAAAGGCTCTTATGACCATAAAGTCATGCTTTATACTTCACTTTATCATACGATGATTAATCCTTCTATATATATGGATGTTGACCGTCAATATCGGGGGGTAGATGGCAATATTTATAGGGCTGATGGGTATGATAATTATACTGTTTTTTCTTTATGGGATACCTATCGTGCTGAGCATCCTTTACTCGGTTTGTTAAAACCTTCTAGGAATACAGATATGGTAAAGTCAATGATTCAGCACCAACACCAGCAGGCTCTGGGTATGTTACCGGTATGGAGTCTTATGGGCAATGAGGGATGGTGCATGACAGGCTATCATGCTGTTACAGTGCTAGCCGATGCTATTGTTAAAGGTGCTAATATTGATAAGAAAGAGGCTCTTCAGGCGATGGTTAAAACTGCTACAAATCGCTATTTCCCCAGTATATCTGATTATATACGCTTAGGCTATGCTGCTTATGATACCGATGAAACTGCTGCTTCCAATACTCTAGAATATAGCTTTGACGACTGGACAATCTATGCTGCAGCTAGGGCTATAGGCAACGAACAAGTAGCTGTTGATTTTTTTAAACGTGCCCTTAACTACCGTAATACATTCGATGATTCTATTGGCTTTGCCTCTCCTCGTTATCTGAATGGTGAGTTCAAGAAAGATCTGGATCCATATCAAACCTATGGTGAAGGATTTATAGAGGGTAATTCGTGGAATTTTTCCTTCCATGTGCCTCACGATGTATTTGGTTTGATTCAGTGTATGGGAGGTGATCAAGTTTTTCTTGATAAGCTAAATTGTCTTTTTACGATGGATTTGCCTGAGAATTATTATGCAGATAACGAGGATATAACTGGAGATTGTCTAGTAGGAGGATATGTACATGGCAATGAACCATCGCATCATGTCCCCTATCTTTTTGCATGGACCTCGACTCCTTGGAAAACCCAAGAGTGGCTTCGTACCATTTTGAATAAAATGTATCGAAATGATATTCGAGGGTTGGGTGGCAATGATGATTGCGGCCAGATGTCTGCTTGGTATATTTTCTCTTCTTTAGGTTTTTACCCCGTGACTCCAGGAACCGACCAATATGTGCTAGGTGCACCTTACTTACCTTATATAAAGTTAACTCTAGAGAATGGTAATGTCGTGGAAATTAAAGCACCCAAAGTAAGTGATAAAAATCGTTATGTACAACAAGTTCGTATTAATGGACTACCCTATTCAAGACTTTACATTACGCACAGTCAACTTTTAGAGGGCTGTGTTATTGAGTTTGACATGGGTGCTAAACCCAACAAAAAGCGGGGTCTTGGCAATTCTGATAAGCCTTATTCGCTAACTTCGAAAATTCACTAAATCCTATATGATTATCTTTCAAATATTTGTAATATGATTGACCAAATTATTCACTTTAATAAATCTTTCGTGGCACAAAAGGGCTACGAAAAGTATCTTACGGACAAATATCCTGACAAGAAACTGGCAGTGCTTTCCTGTATGGACACTAGACTTACTGAGTTGTTACCTGCAGCTTTGGGCTTAAAAAATGGTGATGCGAAAATTATTAAAAATGCTGGAGGCTTGGTTATTTCTGCTTTCGACTCTGCTATGCGTAGCCTTATTGTGGCCATATATGAGTTAGGTGTGGAAGAAATTATGGTGGTAGCACACTCGCATTGCGGGGCTTGTCATATGTCATATGACCACTTTCATGACGAAATGAGAGCTCGTGGTGTGACTGATGAAACGCTCAATACAATTCGTAAATGTGGAATAGATCTTGATGCTTGGTTGGAAGGTTTTAAGGATACACCAACTTCTGTCCTCAAAACTGTCGAAACTATTAAGACTCATCCTCTTGTCCCTAAAGATATTATTGTTCGTGGTTTTATCATTGACTCAGAAACAGGTGCACTGGAAGAAGTGATTGTGTGATGATAACAAAAGATAGTATTGAAACCGCTTATAGTTTCCTGCATCAGAAGCAGCGCGTTTATGTACATTCAACACTTGATTGGCAAAAAGATGATATAGAAGTAGCTATTGCTAGTTATGTTGATAATATGAATCAGGAACTCTACGACACTATCAGAGGAGAACGAACAGATTTTCTTCTAGATCATAAACGATTTAATGAAGATATTACACAAGCGGTTGATATCTTGGAAAAGATGTTATGGCATTAATAAAAGGTAAACCTATATATTTTTTGAGGAATAAATAGTGAAAGAATCTTTTCATTATGTGGTGTAGCGTGTAATAGAATAGTTTTTTGTTAAAAATACGATTGAATAGTTCTTTGTTTCCTGAAAAATGCCTATATTTGCACGCAATAAATTTTAAAAGCATTTTGTTATGTCATTTATTGCAGATAAAGTTGTGATGGATGGATTAACCTATGATGATGTATTGTTAATCCCCGCATATTCTGAAGTTTTGCCCAAAACTGTTGACCTCTCAACAAAGTTTTCAAGACACATTGAATTGAAAATCCCTTTTGTAACAGCGGCTATGGATACTGTTACTGAGGCAAAAATGGCTATTGCTATAGCTCGTGAAGGTGGTATCGGCGTGATTCACAAGAATATGTCGATCGAAGAACAGGCTCGCCAGGTGGCTATTGTGAAACGTGCCGAAAATGGTATGATTTACGATCCAGTAGTCATTAAAAGGGGATCAACTGTGCATGATGCACTTGGTTTGATGTCAGAGTATAAAATTGGTGGAATTCCAGTAGTGGATGATGACCGTAAGTTAGTCGGTATCGTTACGAATCGAGATCTGAGATTTGAACGTGACGTAAATAAGCGAATTGATGAGGTTATGACCTCAGAAAATATTGTTACTACTCACCAAGGTACTACCCTTGAAGATGCGGCTCAGATCCTTCAAGAGTTTAAGATTGAAAAACTGCCAGTAGTCGATGTTCAAGGTAAGCTTGTTGGTTTGATTACTTATAAAGACATAACAAAGGCTAAAGACAAACCAATGGCCTGCAAAGATGAAAAAGGCAGGTTACGTGTGGCAGCAGGAGTAGGAGTTACGGAAGATACATTAGAACGCATGCAAGCTCTTATCAATGCTAATGCAGACGCTATAGTGATTGATACAGCTCATGGCCATTCAAAGTTTGTAATTGAGAAACTTAAAGAGGCAAAGCATTGTTTCCCTAACATCGATATTGTGGTAGGTAATGTAGCTACTGGTGAGGCTGCTCGTATGTTAATGGAAGCTGGAGCTGACGCAATTAAGGTGGGTATAGGTCCTGGCTCTATCTGTACTACTCGTGTCGTTGCAGGTGTTGGTGTGCCTCAATTATCAGCTGTTTATGAAGTTTCAAAAGCACTTAAAGGGACAGGTGTTCCTCTGATTGCAGACGGAGGTTTACGTTATTCGGGTGATGTTGTAAAAGCTTTGGCTGCAGGTGGATTTAGCGTGATGATTGGTTCTCTTGTCGCTGGTACCGAAGAGTCTCCAGGAGAAACCATTATCTTTAATGGAAGAAAGTTCAAAACATATAGAGGTATGGGTTCTTTAGAAGCCATGGAAAATGGCTCGAAAGATCGTTATTTCCAAAGTGGCACCAAAGATGTGAAGAAATTAGTTCCTGAGGGTATATCTGGGCGAGTTCCATATAAGGGTACTCTTTATGAAGTTATTTATCAGCTGGTAGGTGGCTTGCGATCTGGTATGGGCTATTGTGGAGCACAAAATATTCAGCAATTACATAGTGCTAAGTTTACTCGCATTACCAATGCTGGTGTGTTAGAAAGTCATCCGCATGATGTATCTATCACAAGTGAAGCTCCTAACTACAGCAGACCAGAATAGCAATTATCATTGATAGTTGAAGATTATCCATGCGGATAAAGATATTGAAATATAAGGTTCAAAGGGCATTGCAGTTAATTCTGCTTTGCCTTTTCTCCTTTTCTGTGTTGCCTACTATTTACGCACAATCCGATATTGAGTTAATGGCTCGGGCTGCTCGTTCAGAAGGACTTGATAAAGAAGAATCTTTTCAGCGTAATATAGAAACATTTAAAGTTGAGCTGGCCGGCAAGTTCTTATTTGAAGATCAACAAACTATTAGTGGCTTTGTTTCTGAAGAATATGATAGAGTTGTTGCTGCTAAAGGGAATAGGCAAATGTTGATTAGGCAGATATTTCATGCTTTACCGCAGCATATTATGACTATAGAGCTTAGTCAGTGGCAACAGCGCATGGATTCTATTAGCAATGCAATTGCTGGTGGAGCAGACTTTGAGTCTTTGGTGAATTCTTATTCTGATGTCCGAATACCTGAGTGGCTTAGCCGATTTGACATGATTGATGAAATGGAAAAAGTGCTAATTGATATGCATCCCAATCAGATTTCTGCACCTTTTCTTTCTTCCTTAGGCATTCATATTGTACAGTTGCTTGATGAGCGTGAGGTAGATATTGATATCTTTAAATCACAATATATGCAGCGTGTAAAGCAATTAGTTTTTCCATATAACCTGACTCAACAGCAAATAGCAAACATAAAGGCTGATTATTCTTTTTCGGAGAATAAGCATGCAGTAGCTAAGCTTTATCGTGAGGGAACTGTAGATGATGCCTTATTTTCTTTAGATGGTAAGCATTATACTGGAGAACAATTTGCTGCTTTCGCGCAAGCTTATAATATGAGTATCCCTCGTCAATATGAAGCATTTGTGTTAAAATGTTTATTAGATTGTCAAGCAAGTCATTTGGACAACAATCTTAATTATACACAGACTGTTCAGGATTATGCTAATAGGTTGCTAGCTCAGGAAGCTTATAATAAGCATGTTCGGATACCAAGTTCTACGGATGAAATAGGTCTTAAAGCGTATTTTTCTGCACATCAAAAAGACTATAGGTGGCAAATGCCTAAATTTAAGGGTGCAATTATTCATGCTGTAGATAAAAAAACAGCAAAAAAAGTGCGTAAAGTATTAAAAAAGATGCGTAATTCAAATTGGGCAGAGGTGGAAAAGCATTTGGGTGATAAGATACTTCGTAATGTGTTTGTTGAGCAAGGTGTTTATGCTTTGGGAAGCAACCCCTTTGTAGATGAGTTGGAATTCAAAAATGGACATGCAGACCCTCTTCCTAATTATCCAGTAACTTTAATAGTTGGTAAGAAGATTAATGGTCCTGAGGACTATAATGAAGTGCGAAGTCAGTTAATGCAAGATTATGAACATTACCAATCAAAAGAATGGCTTAGTGCTTTAAGAAAGCAAAAATGATGTTGAAAACACTTTAAAAACCGTTAATCATGAATGAGATAAACAAATAAAATCTTATCTTCGTGGCATGAATTAAAAAAGAATATATTAAGACGACATGAAAATACTAATAAGATCTTTATTTACAGCCTTGTTTTTAGTGTTGTGTGTGCAAGTTATTGCTCAAGATAATGTGATTGATGAAGTGGCTTGGGTCGTGGGTGATGAGGCTATATGGAAATCAGAAGTTGAGGAAGCACGATTGAGTGCTTTGTATGAAGGACGTAAGTTTGACAAAGATCCATATTGTGTTTTGCCTGAAGAGATGGCTGTTCAGAAACTTTTTCTTCATCAGGCAGAACTCGATAGTATTGAAGTTAGTGAGGCTGAGGTACTTCAACGTGTTGAATACATGACAAATATGTACATTCAAAACATAGGCTCTCGTGAAAAGATGGAGGAGTATTTCAACAAGACTTCATCGCAAATTCGCGAACAATTAAGGAGTAGTGCTCGCGAAGGTATAACGGTACAGAAAATGCAACAGAAAATTGTGGGTGATATTAAAACAACTCCTGCTGAAGTACGTCGTTATTACAGTTCGTTATCCCAAGATAGTATTCCTTATATCCCAACCATGGTAGAGGTGGAAATTGTAACGCGTAAACCTAAAATCCCTCAGGAGGAGATAGATGATGTAAAACGTCGTTTACGTGATTATACTGAGCGCGTGAACAATGGTGACAGCTTTACTATGTTGGCACGTTTGTATTCGGAAGATCCTGGTTCGGCAATGAGTGGTGGTGACTTGGGGCGTTTTATGGGACGTGGAGAGTTGGATCCTGCATTTGCTAATGTAGCGTTCAATCTTCAAACTCCGGATAAAATCTCAAAAGTGGTTGAGAGTGAGTTTGGCTATCACATCATACAACTCATCGAAAAGCGAGGTGATCGTATTAGAGTCCGTCACATTTTGCTGAAACCACATGTCCCAGAAGAAGCTCTGACAGAATCACGAGCTTACTTGGATTCTATTGCTGATGAAGTACGTAATGGTAAATTTACTTTCGAAGAAGCAGCCTATGCTTTCTCTGACGATAAAAACACACGTAATAATGGTGGCTTGCTCCCCAATGATCAAACACAGACATCCCGTTTTGAAATGCAGGATTTGCCTTCAGAAATCGCTAAAGTTGTAGACACTATGGAGGTGGGCGAGATTTCTAAGGCTATCAACATGATTCCACGTTCAGGACAGGAACAAACAGTAATTGTAAAATTAAAGAGCCGTATTAATGGCCATAAAGCAACTGTGTCTGACGATTATCAGCGATTAAAGGAAATGGTGGTCACAAAGAAACAGGATGAGTTGATAGAAAAATGGATACAAGATAAACTGAAGACTACCTATGTGCGAATAAGTGACAATTGGAAACCAAACTGTGACTTCAAATACAAAGGCTGGGTTAAATGATGATTGACGATTGACCATTACCATGCGTAAGAGTTCCATCAATTATAAAGGGTTTAAGTCGTTGCAGACATGTTTGTTGTGCATGTTTGCTTTATGCATGATGTCAATGGTCAGTGGGCAATTACCTGTTGATCAGGATCCAAAAAAGGTTCGAATAGATTTACTATATGCAGATGAGGCTGTGGCTAATCAGAACTACCGGCCTGATGTTCAAGTTTTACGTGGCTCTGTTAAATTAAAGCATGACAGCATGTATATGTATTGCGATAGTGCTTTAATTTTTGAAAAGATTAATTCTGTTGAGGCATTTGGTAATGTTAGGGTGGAGCAAGGTGACACTTTGTTTATTTTTGGCGATTATATGTACTATGATGGTATAGAACAACTTGCTAAGCTCCGTGAAAATGTAAAATTAATCAATCGTGAGACAGAATTGGAAACAGACAGCTTAAATTATGATCGTGTTGCCAATTTAGGTTATTATTTTAATGGTGGCACTTTACGTGATACTGTTAATGTGCTTACATCTGTTTTAGGGGAGTATAGCCCTGCTACAAAGCAGGCGGTATTTGAATATAATGTAGAACTTGTTAATCCTCAGTTTACTCTTACTTCAGAAGACCTTACTTATAATACGGCTACTAAAATTGCAACTATAAATACAGACGCAGAAATTATAAATGAGCAATCGCACGTTTATACTAGTTCTGGGCTATATAATACTATAACTGAGCGAGGTGAACTTTTTAATCGTTCTATTGTCGTTAATGAAGGGCGAACGCTAACAGGTGACACTCTGCTTTATGATCGTCAACAAGGCTTTGGAGAAGCATTTGGTAATGTAGCGTTAAATGATACAGTCAACAAAAACATGCTCACAGGCGATTATTGCTATTATGATGAAATTAAAGAGAATGCTTATGCAACTAGGCGTGCTGTTGCAATTGATTATTCTCAAGGTGATAGTTTATTTATGCATGGTGATACGTTACGGTTGGAAACATTTTATCCCAAGACAGATTCAACCTATCGTGAAATGAGAGTTTATCACAAAGTTAGGGCTTATCGTACCGATGTGCAGGCTGTTTGTGACTCTCTAGTAGTTAATAGCAAGGATTCTTGTATGACTATGTATCAGGATCCAGTATTATGGCATGGGGAGGAGCAACTGCTGGGTGAATTAGTTAAAGTTTTTTCTAATGATAGTACTATTGAAAGAGCACATATCATGAACCAGGCGTTGGCAATAGAGCGCTTTGACTCTGCTCATTATAATCAGATAACTGGTAAGGAGATGATTGCTCATTTCGAAGCAGGTGAAATAAAGGAAACCGAGGTGAATGGTAACGTGCTTACTATATATCACCCTATTGATGAGAAAGATTCGACCATTATTGTTATGGTGTATGCAGAGGGTAGCTATCTTAAAATGTTTATGAAAGATAGGAAAATGGATAAGGGAATGTTTGTTGGAAAGACAACAGGTACGGCTTATCCCTTGGAGCAGATACCGGAAGGGAAAGATAGATTAGCTGCTTTTGTGTGGTTTGACTATATGCGTCCAAAAGATAAAAATGATATTTTTGACTGGAGAAGCAAACCTGCAGACCAGATACTTAAGAAAGTGGAAAGGGAATCATCAGGTTCTCCACGTGAAATCAAGGTAAGGCATGGGAAGCGGTAAGTAATAATTCAATGTTTAATATTCAATAAGTAATGCCATGGGGATGTTTTCTGTAAGAAAGCCAAGGGGCTTTCATCATAATTGGATTTATGTTGACGAGCGAAAAGAGAAGCTTGCCAAGATAGAAGAGAATGCTAAGCGAGACCTTGGTATGTTGCCACCTAAGGAATTTGATCCTGAAGATATCAGAGGTAAATTTGCAGAAAATACTACTCACCTCAAGAGATACAAGGAAAAAGGTAGTAAGGCTAATAATGCCATGATTATTTTCTTGATTATTGTTCTTTTATGGGTGTGGTATGCTATTATGAATGGTGTCATTTAAAATTTCTTTCCCAGCTAAAAATGAGTGATGTTATCAGACTTTTACCAGATTCTGTCGCTAACCAAATTGCTGCAGGTGAAGTAATCCAGCGCCCAGCGTCCTTAATCAAGGAACTGGTGGAAAATGCTATTGATGCAAATGCACATGAAATACATGTATTAGTCACTGACGCCGGTAAAACGAGTGTACAGGTTATTGATGATGGTAAAGGTATGTCCGAGACGGATGCTAGATTGGCTTTTGAACGTCATGCAACTTCTAAGATACGTGAAGCAGCTGATCTATTTAATCTTCATACAATGGGATTTAGAGGTGAGGCTTTGGCATCGATAGCTGCTGTGTCCGAGGTAGAACTAAAGACTCGTATGGAGGATGATGAGTTAGGTACACGTTTAGTAATAGCAGGATCTAAGGTCGTATCACAAGAAACGACTTCTTGCCCCAAAGGTAGTAGTTTTACAGTAAAGAATCTTTTCTACAATGTTCCTGCTAGAAGGAAATTTCTTAAATCTAACGCAACGGAATTAAGTAACATCCTAACTGAGTTTGAACGTATAGCTTTGGTGCACCCAGAGGTTGGTTTTACGTTACATAGTAATGGTACAGAAGTGTTTAATCTTGCAGAGGCATCTGCTCATCAGCGTATTATAGCTGTTTTTGGGAAAAGATTAGACCAACAACTATTACCAGTAAATGTTAATACTTCTTTAATCAATATTTCAGGATATGTTTCTAAGCCCGAATTTTCTCATAAGAAAGGTAATCACCAATATTTCTTTGTGAATGGGCGATATATGCGGCATCCTTATTTCCATAAAGCAATTATGGAAGCTTATGAACAACTGATACCTGTTGGACAACAAGTATCGTATTTTTTGTATTTTGAGGTAGATCCTGCTAATATTGATGTCAACATCCATCCAACTAAAGCTGAAATTAAATTTGAAAATGAACAATCGATCTGGCAGATATTAGCAGCATCTATTAAGGAAGCATTGGGTAAGTTTAATGCAATACCAACCATTGACTTTGATGCTCCTGATATTTCTTTTGATTTACCTGTTTTTAATGCAGAAAATCGTCATGTGTCGCCTCCAAAAATAAGTATTAATCCTCATTTTAATCCTTTTGAATCGCAAGAAAAAGAGCCTTATCTAAAGCAATCTATTGATAAACAATGGGAACACTTGTATGCAGGGCTTAACCATCCTGCTGACTCAGCTATATCTTCAACTAGCGGAAGTTTTCGTGGAGAGATAACGGATGATGACTCTGTGGTAGACGAATCATTGTTTGATGTTTCAGAACGCTCTTCTTCTTTGATGCAATATAAAGGAAGATTTATACTTACATCAGTCAAGTCTGGTTTGATGATGATAGATCAGCATAGAGCACATGTGCGTGTGTTGTATGATCAGTATATACGTCAAGTTAGTCAAGGTAAAAGTCCATCACAAGGATTATTGTTCCCTGAGATGATTCAGTTGGCACCATCAGAGTCTGTAATGCTGGAAACTATTATGCATGATTTATTAGCTGTAGGCTTTGAATTAACGCCATTGGGAGGTGGTAGTTATGCTATTAATGGTATACCTGTTGGTATCGAAGGGCTTAATCCTGTCGAGTTAGTGCGGAATATGGTTATTTCAGCATTGGAGAAAGGTAATGATGTGAAAGAAGAAATGCATAATTTGGTAGCACTTACTTTAGCTAATGCTGCTGCTATAGTATACGGACAAGTATTGTCCTTAGAGGAAATGACCAATCTTGTTGATCAACTATTCTCATTGTCAACACCTAACTATACACCAGATGGACATGTTATTATTACTACTATTTCTGATGATGAAATTGGTAGGATGTTCAAATAATATTGCTATTCAATTCTGTATATAGCACATGCTATACCATCTAACTCAATTTTATCAGTAGCTTTTCCTAGTTTGTATTTTGTCTTCCCTGATCCAATAATATAAGTTGCTTTATAACCTCCTTGGGTTGGAATGTTAGTCTTTACTTTTTTAGAACTAGGATTAAGCATTACTATATATGTTTCGTCTTTAGTACTCCGTTTGTAAACCATGGGATATGGATGGTTGATGTCTCCTATATAAGTCCAATCGCCAGTATTGCCCATGGCTTTATGGTCTTTTCTAAGTTGTATTAATTGACGAACATAGTTAAGTAAAGAATTAGGATCTTTTTCTTGAGATTCAACAGTCAGACTGTTATTGTCTGTGTCAATTGGAAGGAATATATCCTTAGGATCACATGTTGAGAAGCCTGCATTCTTTCCGTTTGTCCATTGCATAGGAGTACGTTCACCAGAACGCTCGTTAAAAAAACCAGGTCTGTCTTCTCGAGAGCCTTCTTTTTCTGGAGCATTGACATTATATTTCATACCAATTTCATCACCATAATAAATAAAAGGCATGCTTTGGAGTGTAAGGAAAAACATGGTTGAAATCTTTAATTGCTCTATAGTGTTGCGATCTCCATAATTAGGACGTGGAAAGTCGTGATTTGAAGTTTGAAGAGCTACATATCCTTTGTCTCCTAATTCTTTCAAACATTTAGTGTAATAGGATACAAATTCACTAATACTTCCATTGCCATCTGGATGAAAATAATCTTTTTTGTGTATTCCGTAAGGCTCAGGCAATATTAGTTCTTTATAACCATTACTATCCCTCCAAGGTAAGAAGAAGTCAATATCAAATCCTGCAGGTATGGATGTAAGAGGAGCAGACCATTCTGCTAGTAGAATGCGATTAGGATAGTTTTTATCGATCCATTCACGCATCTCTTGCCATAAAGCTGCAGTTGCTTTCCCATCTTTATCGTTCTTCACTAAACTTTGTGCCATATCTACTCTGAAACCATCGATGCCTTTCTCAAACCAGAAAGCCATGATGTTTTTCATCTCTTGCCTTAATGCGCGAGGGCCTGGAGCTGTTACGGGTTGTTCCCAAGGGTGATTAGGGTCAGGGTTTGCATAACCATAATTTAAAGCCGGCTGACTTTCATAATAATTCTTTTCGTAGTACTTAGCTCTTGGCGCATTAGCTTCTACAAATCTACCGGTAAAGCTAGCAGCAGGGTTTACTTCTTGGTGACGTTGGATGATTAGTTGTTTTTCTTTTTCGCTTATCTCGTCTGTCCAAATGTAATAATCACTATATCGCATATCTTTGCCACTTCTTGACTGTAAAAACCATTCACTTTGGTCGCTTGAGTGCCCGGCTACTAAGTCCATGCAGATGCGGATTCCCAATTTGTGAGCTTGGTTTACTAGGTTCACTAAATCAGTGTTGGTTCCAAAGCGAGGGTCTATTTTGTAATAGTCTATTACATCATATCCTCCATCTTTCCACCCTGATACACAGCAAGCATTCAACCAAACGCTATTAACTCCCAAACTTTTTATATATTCCAATTTACTTGCTATTCCTGGCAAATCACCAATCCCATTCCCATCACTATCCATGAAAGAAGATGGGTATATTTGGTAAAAGACAGCTTCTTCTAACCACTTAGGAGCCTTGTGCTGAGCAGAAACTGTAATTGTTGAAATCGACGCCAAGATGGCTATCGTGATGGTTATAATAGCGTTTTTCATAGTTCTGCTTAGATTGTTAGTTATAAAATTATAGAATTGTTTCACCTTCAATAAAGTTCTCAAGAAACATATTTTCTCCATCAAAGACAGCATAAGAGAAATAGTTGATCCAATCGCCTAAGATAAGCATGCGCGTTGTATCGTTCAACGAAAGGTCAAGCTCTATATGTCGATGCCCATAAATGAAATAGTTGATGTCGGGATGGCTTTTAAGGTATTCCTTTGTCCATAATACCAAATGCTCCTTGTCTTCCCCCATATAATCAGGTTCTTTCCCTTCTTTTCTTTTCAAACGACTATGCTTTGCCCATTGTAATCCAAAAGCAACGCTCCATCTTGGATGAATCATAGAAAAGAGTGTTTGCAGAAAACGGCTATGGAACATGGTACGGAGCAATTTAAATGTTACCTTTGGGTCACCTAAACCATCACCATGAGCTAAATAAAACTCTTTGCCATAAATTTCTGTAGTCAACGGCTCTTTATGCAGTATCAAGCCACATTCTTTGGTAAGATAGTCATTGCACCATATGTCGTGGTTGCCTGTGAAAAAATGTATTTCCACACCCATGTCTGTCAGCTCAGACAATTTTCCTAAGAATCGGGTATAACCTTTAGGAACTACAGTCTTGAATTCATACCAGAAATCGAACATGTCGCCCATAAGATAGATCGCAGCAGCTTGATGTTTTATTTTCTCTAGAAAATTAACTAATCTGCGTTCTTGTGTACGGCCATGCTCTATTGCTAATGAGCCAAGATGAGCATCTGAAAGGAAAAATACTTTTTTCATAAGCAATATTATTACATAAAACCTAATTCCAATTGAGCTTCTTCAGACATCATATCCTTGTTCCATTCAGGTTCAAAAACAAGATTAATATTAGTTGATTTCACCTCTTTAATGGAATTGACTTTTATGCGGATGTCTTCAGCAATAAAATCACCTGCAGGACATGAAGGAGCTGTTAGAGTCATGTCAATAGTTACTTCATTATTATCATTCACATCAATTTTATAAATCAAGCCTAAATCGTATACATTGACAGGAATCTCAGGATCATAAACAGTCTTGAGCATCTCTACAATTTTCTCTTCTAAAGCAAATGTATCCATATTCCTTTATTATTTTAGACTACAAAAATAGAACTTTTCATTGAATGGTGCAAGTCAAACCGATCATATTAACCCATGGTCGTGAAAACTATAGAATTCGCCATCTGTAACAATTACATGGTCAATTAATCGTATATTTAATATATCTGTAGCCTTTTTAATTTTGTTGGTAATGGCAATATCGTCATTACTTGGCTTAGTTCTTCCAGAAGGATGATTATGTACTACAGCAATTTGTGTGGCACGTACCAGTATAGCCTCGCGCATGATGGTTCTTATATCTACCGTAGTTTGGTCTATGCCTCCTTGACTAATACGTACTTTATCTATTACCTTTGCAGCTTGATTCATCATCAGTAGCCAGAACTCCTCTTGTGGGATGTCGCATAAAATTGGATGAAAGATATTATAAATATCAGTAGATTCTTTGATAACGGCTCTTTCTTTTGCTTCTTGCAGATTTCTACGTTTGCCAAGCTCTAATGCAGCCATAATAGTGATGCCTTTGGCTGGTCCTAATCCTTTAAATGTGGTAAAGTCTTTCAGGCTCCATTTGCTTAGCAAATTTAAATCGTTGTCACAATGCGACAAGACCTTCTGCATTAAAGAAACTGCGCTGTCTTCTGTATTCCCACTTCCAATTAAGATGGCTAACAGTTCAGCAACACTTAGTGCATTAGCACCTTTTTGCATCATTTTTTCGCGAGGGCGATCTTCTTCTGCCCAATGATTGATAGCTAGTTTATCCATAATTTGTTATGAATGAATGATTTGAAAAATTATTTATAAAAATTCTTTTTAAAGGCTTCAAACTCGCCTTC
>JAIKZS010000070.1 GCA_024682035.1 Bacteroidaceae bacterium | reverse complement strand
ATCCGATAATAGAAATTATTCCCGTATATATCTTCACGTACTACATATTCTGTTGTAAAAGAAGATAGAATATCTGACGATACATCCTGCTTTTTTACGACTAATACCTTGCGTTCATGGAAACATTTCAATTTATAATTTAGCGGATTAGGGTAAGTGTACATTCTACGATGTCTAACTGACCCCTCTCCATATGGACCATGGTTATATTCTGTTGTATTAGCAAACTTGGCTTTTTTGTGAAGGTTGAAATCGTAATTCAAAAAGTCACCATCCATTATTATCAATGTCACAATACCATCGCTCGCATTGTTCAATAGAGCAAATATATAAAAACAAGGAACGGTTATTGTTTCATTACCTTTTTTGATAAGTGTAGTCCCACATGGTAGGCAACTATTATAGTCCATGGTTAATCCTCTTGAATCAGAACCATTCTTTTGCTGTATCAATTTCTTTATTTCAAAGCCAACAATAGTATTGGAACGCCTATCTCTTACAACAATGTCTGGTGTTGTAAGAGAACCGGAATGAACTATTTCCAAAGAAGGCAGAGCTTTTTTCATATTGTCGCATACCCACGTGTCAAAGGGGTCATCCTGAACCGTACCAACAACACGTTTTGTTCTTAATTTACATGGAATAATCCCATTCCTAATTTGGGATGTAAAATGTTTATAGACTATGTCTACGATTCCGATAGTATTCATATCATTTATTTTACTTTTTATTTCTCCACTATAGTAGCAAAAGACATAATGTTTAATTACCTGTAAGCAGCTCTCGCTTGTCAATCTCAAGCAACTCGGCGATTCTGTCTAAAGTTTGCAATGTCGGCTGAGTCGTATTTGAACACCATTTGCTGACAGTAACAGATGATACGCCAAGTTGTTCGGCCAACCAAACTCCTGTTCTTCTCTTTTCTACAAGAACCACTTTAATCCTATTTAATTGCTTATTATCCATGTTTAAGGATTTTAATTTTGCTGCAAAGATATAAAATAATTCTCAAACAAAAGGTATTTATTATTCCAAACTCATTTATTTCTCACAATTTTCTTTGAATTTATCTCGTAATGCCATGTAAAGCACTCTATTTTCTCCAAGTTTTATAAACCTCACACCATTTGCAATGTAATCTTAAAATGCCAAAATCGGAAAATTGCCGTTGATTTGCTTTAGCGAAACTTGGCGGCACCTCGGTATAGCTCAAACAAGCTTGGCTCTACTCTCGGTTTGAACAAGCTTTCCATGTGAAGATTTGTTAAGTGGTATTTTCTTTCTTTTGTTTTCAATATCTCTGTTCCCAATTTGTTCCTTTTGCCTTTTTCGCCTTTTCAATATAGCTATGTATCAGTTACTTACAAATAATCAGCAGGTTTTCAAGAAGAAGATCATGATAGTGGAGATATTTTGTATCTTCCTCAACATAATACCCCCCCTCTAAAATAAAAATATATATTTGGTAGATGTTTGACGTTACTTATCTACTTGCCCGAAACCCGTAATGAGGATATGCTCCCTACTGCCATTCCACTTCCATTAACAGTCTGCTGACTCGGGGGCTTTATGCCCCTGCTGGCAGCAGACTGTAATCGTTTCTCCTCCCCCCCCTCCCATCACACACCAGTCCCACTGACACTATGGGCATTACTACATTACACATTACATTTGGTATTTTCGTTTTACCCCTTTCTGCTTGATCCAAAAGATACCGAATATAAGGCTGGAATGAGGTGTATGTTCATCACCCTTTATTAATCATTAAACGGTTAACTAAATCTTTCTTTGCTGGTGGGATATTCTAGATGGATTCTACCATCAACCTTCCTCCACCCCATCAGATACCAACTGCCAAAAAGTAAAGAGACTGACCTCGCGAAGGGGCCAGTCTCTTCTTGTAAAAAGAAATTTGTTTTTTTTCCCGGTGATAATTTAGAATATCTATATGAATAAATATTAAAGGGAAAGTAAATTTTTCATTTTGTGAAAAATAGCAGTGTTCTGACAAACACCGGCAAATTGGTCGGCACCAGGACCGAAGGCAAACATAGGAACTTGAGTGCCAGAGTGCTTCGCCATGCCTGGCATAGACCATTTGGCTTCTACGGTACCTTCGTTGATATTGCCATCCACCAAACTCATGCCCGATGCCTCAGGACTACCTATTACCAGTACCAGGGTGTTGCCGTCTTTCTCGGCAAAATCGAGGGCCTTGCCCACCGCACGATCCAAGTCAATCGTCTCTTGACAAAGCAAATCCAATTTACCGTTATGCGAAGCACGGTCAACATACATATCACCCACCAGCAAAAAGAAACCATTGGCATCGTTCTGCAAAATGTTCAAAGCAGTCTCCACAGCCCGAGGGAACATATCGCCACGACCTTGTAAGATATTGGGAACAGACTGTGCGCCTGTAAAGCCAGCCAATTTGCCACGCTTTACCTTCGTCACCTCATCGATAGAGTTGCATACTTGCCAACCCTTGGTTTTCAGTTCGTCGATAAGATTACGCTGGTCCTTGCGATCCACCAACGGCATGGCACCTCCTGCACCAGGGCCACCTTGACCACCACCAGGACGCTGACCACCTTGGCCACCACCCTGAGCGCCTTGACCAGCACCAGGACCAAAACCGCCCATCTGTACCGTCTTGGTAAAGTAATCGCTACCTGCACCGATGAACACATCAATATTACCATCTACTATGTTGGCCGTAAACTGCTCCAAAGCCATACGATTGGCAGCATGCCCAATAAAAGGCACGATGCTACCTTCGACCAAAGAATTGGCAGATACGATGCCAGCCGACATGCCTTTTTCTTTCACCATCTCGGTGATGTTCTTGATGGGTTTCCCCTCAAAATCAACACTCACGGCACCCTTGTTACTATTGAAACCAGTGGCCAAAGCCGTGCTATGAGAAGGCGCATCGCCACAAAAAACATTGGCAGGATGGGTAGTCACCAGTCCGGCACTCTGCATGCGCCCCAGGTTAAGCTGGCCCTTAGCGGCAATCATGCCAGCCTGCCATTGGCACACCCCCATGCCATCGGCCGAAATCAACACGATGTTCTTAGGGCGTTGGTTTGAAGGTTGGGATGATGTATGTTCACTGGCATGTAATGAGGTAGCCCCCCAAGCCAAGAATGGCAGACTGCCTAACATTTTTAGGGATTCTCTTCTTTTCATGTGCGTCAGGATATAAATAAATAAGGATATTAAATATGACGCAAAGATACTGACTTGTCAGCACTCGTACCATTGACCTATGTCAAGAAAACATCTTTGTTGACTTGCAACAGACGGCGTTTCATCCGACTTAAAAACTCGGGTGTCACCCCCAAGTAGGCTGCAATCTGGGCTTGCGATATGCGATTGACCAATTGCGGATAGGTATCACAAAACGACAAATAGCGTTCTTCTGCCGTACTGCTCAGCGTTTCCAAATGTCGGCGCTGCAACAGGATGAGTTCGTTTTCGGCCATCACCCGAAAAATATTGTTGACGCGCTTGGAGCTCATGAACAGATGCACCAAGGGGTCTAGTTCGGCCACCACCACCGTGGTGTGTTCCAAAGCATCGATATACAGTCGGGAGGGAGCCAGATGAAAAAAACTGTCGATGTCGGTCATCCAAGTCTGCTCAGGGGCAAACTTAATGATGTGCCTATTGCCTTTGCTATCGTCGCTATACATGCGCAAGCAACCTTGCGCCACAAACATGTAATAGCGGCATCGCTCGCCAGGACTGACAATCACTTCACGGCGTTTGAAGGCACGAATACTGAAACAATGGGATACCTGCGCCTGCTCTTGGTCGTTCAACGGCATCAGCCGATTGAAGTAGGTCAACAATAAATCAATGGGATTTGGCTGCATATTGTAAAACTATCTTTCTGTCCGCAAAGGTAGTGATTATTTTCATGTTATCCTTAATTTATGGGACTATTGCAAGTAATTGTAACCAAATTGTAATAGCAATTTAGTAGCATTTTTTGAGGTATATTTGTATTTTTGTAGAGATTTAGGGAAACTTATACGAGTTATGACTATAAACATTTTGTTCAGACTGCTTGGTTCGCTGGCACTGCTCATCTTCGGTATGAAGATGATGAGTGAGGCGCTGCAAAAAATGGCAGGACCGAAACTGAGGCATATTCTTGCCCGAATGACCACCAATCGTTTTACTGGCATGATGACAGGTGCTTTTGTGACATGCGCCGTACAGTCGTCATCAGCCACAACAGTAATGACCGTATCGTTCGTATCGGCCGGATTGCTCACCTTGTCACAGGCCATCAGTGTCATTATGGGTGCCAACATAGGTACAACACTCACCGCATGGATCATGTCATTGGGCTACAACATCGACTTGACCATGGTGGTTTTCCCTGCTTTTATGGTGGGCATGATGCTCATTTACAAAGAACGGCACAAATACATAGGCGACTTCCTGTTTGGAGTGGCCTTCTTGTTCTGGTCGCTGGTGATGCTCAGCACAGCTGGCAAGGATTTAGATTTGGAGCACAACGCCAGTATCATGAATTTCTTTGCATCAGTTGACACCTCCAGTTATGTAACCATCCTGATTTCCCTGGCGGTTGGTACCATCATCACCTGCATCGTACAATCATCGGCAGCGGTCATGGCCATTACCATCCTGCTCTGCTCAACGGGGGTATTGCCCATCTACATGGGCATCGCACTGGTGATGGGCGAAAACATCGGCACCACAGCTACGGCCAATCTGGCAGCATTGGGCGCAGGCATCGATGCTCGTCGGGCAGCCATGGCGCATTTACTGTTCAACATTTTCGGCGTTATCTGGGTACTTTGCGTATTCTATCCTTTTGTAGATATGGTGTGCCAGATAGCCGGCTACGACCCTACCCAAGCCGGACAAGCAGAGAAATTGCCCATTGTGCTTTCGCTGTTCCATACCTGTTTTAATGTGCTCAATACGGCCGTACTCATTGGTTTCATACCACAGATAGAACGTGCCGTGAAGTTAATCATCAAGGATAATCCTCAGAAAGAGAGTGTTAGTCGCCTACAATACATTGGCAAGGGTTTAATGGCTACGCCTGAAATATCGGTTTTACAAGCACAGAAAGAGATTGTTCATTTTGCCGAACGGATGCAACGGATGTTTGGCATGGTTACCACTTTGCTGGACGAAAGGAACAAGAAAGAGTTTGAAAGACAATACAATCGCATTGCTAAATATGAGGACATTGCCGACAATATGGAGATTGAGATTGCCACTTATCTGGATAAAGTGAGCGACGAACATTTGTCGGACGATACGAAACGAAAAATTCGTCACATGTTGCGCCAGATTGGGGAACTGGAATCGATTGGGGATGCTAACTTCAAGATTGCTCGCACCATTCAGCACCGCAAGGACAGTCGGGAGGATTTTTCCGAACTGCAATACACGCACTTGCACGATATGCTCAGACTGGTCAACGAGGCTATCACGCAAATGATGGTGGTGGTGAGTGGCCGTCGCGAAGATTTGAGCATTGAGGCTTCTAAGGAGATTGAACACGAAATTAATACGTTGCGCGACCAACTGAGAGCGGAGAGTCAGCATGACTTCGACCAGGAAGAGTATTCTTACACCATTGGTTCACTGTATGTTGACATCATTAACGACTGCGAGAAGTTGGGCGACTATGTGATGAATGTGGTAGAGGCTCGCTTGGGTAAGCACTTCCTGACTTTCCAAGGGCTGCAAGTGAATCTTGACAGGAAGACGGTAACGATAGATGGCACACCTACGAGTCTGACGCCTACCGAATTTGAATTGCTTTGCTTGTTGTTGCAGAATCGCGGACAAGTACTTTCGCGTCAGGAACTGATGGATCATCTGTGGGCCGATGTGATTGTGACTGATCGTACCGTGAATGTAAACATCACGCGCTTGCGCAAAAAACTGGGGGCGTATGCCACCCATATCGTCAATCGCCAAGGCTACGGTTATCTGTTTGAGGACAATTAAAAAAGGGCATAGTGTTGAAACTATGCCCCTTTATACATCGTCACTAAGACAATTCCTTATTTGATTTTGAGGATCTCGTGCAAGGGTTTTCGCTCAGGACGCTTGGGCGACTGGTTGCCATAGCCAAGGGCTACCACCGTCATAATGGTCTCATCGTTAGGAATATCCAGCACGCGCCTCAAGGCATCGGCATCACGCAATCCCATCACCAAGGTATCAAAACCCATCTCCTTGGCTTTCAGCACCAGGAAGGCATTGCTCAGACCCGCATCGTAGGCTCCCCATGTGTTGCCCAATTCATTGGTAGGGACTCCGTCGAAGAAACCTGACTGGTTTTGCTGATAGGTCGTAATTATCAGCACA
>JAIKZS010000061.1 GCA_024682035.1 Bacteroidaceae bacterium | reverse complement strand
GCTACTACGGTTAAACCAATGACTAAATCGGAAACTTTAAATTTTTTAGCAAGGGATGAGGCTCCGTCTGTCAGGTAATTTGCGCCCAACAGAATTAATAATAATCCACCCAATAAAAAAACGATATCCATTATTTTTAGATTACCCTCCAATAGACTATATGTGCTACAAAAGTATAATAAATTCTTGAAAAGACGAATAATTTAAGCAGAAAAACAAGCCAACGCAGGTAAAATGGTGCCCTTCTGGGGGTTACGGAAGGTGTTTGCATTTCACCAAAATCTTTTGCTGGGGCGAAAGGGTAGTGGCGAAAAGATAGGTTGAACCTCCGTCGGCCAAGTGGAGGCGCTTGCGAAGCTCGGCTACAGAAGCAGGAAAATTGCGGATGGTGAGGTTGGCTTGATCAATGCCTGTCAGCATGGTTTTCAACTCCTTTTTGCCAAAGCCACAGGTGGCTTCAACTTCGAAAACACGTCCAGGAAAATCAACCACCACTTTGTCTGCAGTATAAAGATGACTATTGGCATGTAGTTTTTGCAAGTCATAGCGTCTGCCCAAACAACGATAGGCACCTGCTTTCAGGATAGAGGCGTTGGGCTCGTACAGGTAATGTCGCATTTGCTGGGCCAGATGATAAGTGGTTTGTTGCTCTTCTGCCTTGCAGAAAACAAAGGTTTGCACTTCGCCTTTCTTGATGTTGACGCAATGGATGGGGGTGTGCTCAACGTCAGTCGTAACTGTTTTCGATAAGATCAATAGTAATTCCTTACATTCGTTATCTACCGAAATGATATGTGCCTCAGCTATATGTTTTAGTTGTTTGCATGCCAAATCCAAATCGAGCATGGGCGAGAGTTTGACCATGACATGATCGGCCCTGCTGACAAGCGTTTCTTCTAAATCACCTACGTCGGGCTCGCAATCGCCAATGGCTATGGTCTTGCCTCCATGGGCGTCACGACGGGCAGGGTCGAGGAAGAGCCAGTTGTAGTGGTTTTTATTTTCAAGAAACGATTGTGAGGTGTCGTTGAGGACGCGGATGGGCAATCCCAAGACTTGGAAATTGTGGGTGGCCAGTTCGCACAAGGTTTCCTGGCGTTCTACATAAGTGCTGTGTTGAAAAAGCGTACTGATGCAACTGCAATCAATGCCGAAACCACCGGTAAGATCGGCAAATGAATCAGTGGCCGATGCGTGTTGCTGGATCAGGTGTTTCTTATACAGAGCCGTTTGTTCTGACGAACACTGTTCTAATGGCAGATGTGGTGGATAGATAATCGCAGGGCAATGGGCCCATGAGGGATTTTTCTCTCGCATTTTCTGCCACCCTGCTATCTGTGTCAGGGCATAGGTGATGTCGATGCCGGGGTAACGACTGGCCTGCAAGGCGAGGTGACGCACGTCGTCTTCCCGATGTGCCAGGATGAATTGCTGTAATTCGTCGTCTGTTCTCATGGTATCACCTTATATTTTTCCCTGGCCACCTGTCGGCTCACCAGGTTGAAATGCCACCACTCTGAGGGCAACGACCTGAAGCCTGCTTCACGCATGATACGAATGAGCAATCGTCTGTTTTGCAAGGCTTCCTGACTGATGGCGGTATAGTCTGTATGGGCTTCCTTTCCTAAATGATCGACGATGGTACCCATAGGAATGGTATCGCCTTTGGCATAGGCAATGCTGATGTCAACAGCCAAACCATAGTTATGCAACCCACCTCCACGGGCAGGATTTGACACATAGTTTTGCTGTTTGGTGCCTTTTACCATGTTCCACATTTGCTGTTGGATGTGCATGGGACGGGCAGCATCAAAAATGATCAAACGATAATCAGGGTGCCTGGCTTGCAAAATGCGTTGTGCTTTGAGCAAAGGCGCTATGACATCGGGGTGTACGTAGGCTTCACGCAGGTCGTTATACAGGCATCTGCCCATGAAATTGTCATCGCGTGCATACATCAGACTTACTAAAATACTGCTATCTTGAGTGGACACATCTACGAACCCCAACGATTCGAGCTGTTGAGCCGTTTGGCTTTTTTGCTGGGCTTGCAGTCCGACGAGGGGAAGGAATGTGATCCAGAAAAGCAGTAGCCGTAAAGTCATGATGCTACTTTTTGTCATAAGCATGTAATGGATAGTCGGTGGTGTAGTGCAAACCACGGCATTCCTTACGTTCCAATGCCTGACGGGTAATGAGGTAACCTACGTTTATCATGTTACGCAATTCGCAGATGTCTTTGTCGGCTTTGCTCTTCTTGAACAACTTTTCTGTTTCTTCATATAGCAAATCAAGACGATCCCAAGCGCGCCACAAACGCAGGTCACTACGCACAATGCCCACGTAGTTGCTCATGATTTCGCCCACCTCACGCACACTTTGTGTAATCAACACTTTTTCCTCGTTGGTAAGGGTGCCTTCGTCGTTCCATTCGGGTACTGCTTCGTTGAAATAATATTCATCCACATGCGCCAAAGAATGCTTGGCAGCTGCATCGGCATATACCACAGCCTCAATAAGAGAATTAGAAGCCAGTCGGTTGCCACCATGCAAGCCTGTACAAGAACATTCGCCGATGGCATAGAGGCGTTTGATGGACGAACAGCCATTCAAATCTACCTTGATACCCCCACACATGTAGTGGGCAGCTGGTCTAACAGGGATATAATCTTTGGTGATGTCAATACCGATGGAAAGGCACTTTTTGTAGATATTGGGGAAATGATGCTTGGTTTCTTCGGGATCTTTGTGGGTCACATCCAAACAAACATGGTCTATACCATGTATTTTCATCTCTTTATCGATGGCACGAGCCACAATGTCACGGGGGGCCAATGACAATCGTTCATCGTATTTCTCCATGAATGTTTCGCCGTTAGGCAGGCGTAAAATACCCCCATATCCACGCATGGCTTCAGTAATCAGGTAAGCAGGATGTGTTTCGCCCACATGGTAGAGTGAAGTAGGGTGGAATTGCACAAACTCCATGTCCTTGACAGTACCTTTGGCACGATACACCATGGCCTCGCCGTCGCCCGTGGCTATAATAGGATTGGTGGTAGTTTGGTAAACTGCTCCACAACCACCGGTACACATGAGGGTCACTTTACTCAGGTAGGTGTCCACCTTCTGTGTGTCAGGATTCAGGATATAAGCACCATAGCACTCAATATTACGAGTTCTGCGTGTAACCACACGGCCCAGGTGGTGCTGGGTAATGATTTCCACAGCAAAATGGTTTTCCTTGATGTCGATATTGGGATTCTGGCGTATCGCTTCCATGAGTCCGCGCTGGATCTCAGCGCCTGTGTCGTCGGCATGGTGCAGAATGCGAAATTCAGAGTGCCCACCCTCTCGGTGCAGGTCGAACTCACCATCTTCCTTGCGGTCGAAGTTGACTCCCCACTGTACCAGTTCTTTAATTTGTGCAGGTGCATTGCGTACCACCTGTTCTACTGCATGACGATCGCTTATATAATCGCCTGCTATCATGGTGTCTTCGATGTGCTTCTCGAAGTTATCAAGATTCAGGTTCGTTACACTGGCCACGCCACCTTGCGCATACTTGGTATTGGCCTCATCTAATGTGGTCTTGCAGATGATGCACACCTTACCTTTATTGGCTCGGGCAATTTTCAGTGCATAGCTCATGCCAGCTACGCCTGACCCGATAATCAGAAAGTCGTATTTATAAATCATAATACTTATTTTTCTTTGTTTGCACAAAAATACGTAACTTAGCGGCAAAATCAAAACAAAAGATGAATAGAATTTTTCAGGCACGCATTACGTTGGGTCAATATTTATTTCTTTTGCTCGTTTCAGCCATGACGGTCTGGGCGTTGTGGGACAAACATATCTTGATAGCTTTGGTCATGGCGATTGTATTGATGATAAGCATAGAGAAGCTGATACACACTACTTTTACCATAACCGCTGAGGGTCATTTAGTGCTTTACTACGGACGCTTCATGGCCCAAAAGACCATTCCGCTGAGTGAGGTAACAGGGGTTGAACGTGCTTGTTCGATAAAGGTGTTTGGTTTCGGCTTGATGCGTTGCGTTTTGATACATCATGGTAACAAAACCGAAGCGTTGATGCCTGTAAAAGAAGATGAATTTATAGCCTTGATCA
>JAIKZS010000092.1 GCA_024682035.1 Bacteroidaceae bacterium | reverse complement strand
AAAAAAAAGAAATGGGAAACATCGTATTGCCTGTCAGGACTGTCCGTAATTCTTAAAGGTAAAAAAACCTTTGACGGTCGTTCATGTTATTACACCTTATTTTCAGACCTCCGGATATGTCGAAAACACATCCGGACGCTGCCTGTCCTCTGTCCATCATTCTGTCATAGATCGTTTCTGAAACGCTCTCCTAACCGGAAAGCGGATGCAAAGGTAGACACTTTTTTGACACCAACCAAATATTTTGAGAAGTTTTTTTTGAAAAAAAATATTTGATGTTATCGTTTTAATCAAAAAGAAGGCTCAAAACAAGATATAAACATCATTTAATCAAATACTTGTATTAGAATAACAATTTATTATAATCTACCTCCTAAATTCACACGCAACGTTACTACTTGATGCCAATTCAGTCCAGCTCTGGTCATATTAAATATCATTCCTGCATAAGCTGAAACAAATCTATTAAAAATAAAGAGGTACTTTATATCCGTACGGTTATAAGCAGGGGCATGATAATAGGTATCACCCCAATAAAACTTCCCAAAATATTTTTTTCCAAAAGGCTGCTGATGCCCACCAGCATAAAGAATATTCTCAAGGAAGAAACGTTTGTAATGAGCGTTAATTTCGCCCAAGAAGCCAACAGGAGTTCTCCTCCCATTATCTAATCCTCTTTCACGATCAAAACTTGCCAACACGCCTGCTCTTACATCCAAAGAAGCATCAACAACACGGCTTTCTATTTGGTAACCAATAAAAGGGTGTGCCACCAGGTTATCATGGATATGCTGCTTTTCATCAGCATTCCAAGTGAGTGCATAGTGATAATAATAGCCCTCTATACCCACATAGAAACGATCATTTACTTTATTGAAACCATCACCCTCAATTTTACCTATAGCATGTTTGAAGCTTAGCCCCGCCATGAACTGCTCTCGGTCTTTATCAGAACGGAAACCTGTCCAATCTATAAAAGCCTCAAAAAAGCCTCGCTTATACTTATGTTGAAAAGCAAATCCTTGTATCATTGGACGATAATAGCGTATAGTATCGCTAAACATAAACGACGGGTAATCACCTAACAACTGATCACGTTGAAAACTACCGAAAGTAAATGTCAATGGATCTGTTTTGTACTGATAATATAACACAGGAGAACCATCGGTATAACCATGTTTTTTACCAAATTCCAATAATCCACTGTAACCACCCATTAAACGATGTTTACCTTCATCCCAGCTTACACCTAATTCTGGAGTGGCACGAATGCCACTATAAGTCATTGTTGTACGATAAGTATCGTCTCCTTCTCCATTATCAAAGAATCCCTCTGCACCAAGCTTCCATTCTATTTTTTGAGCGAAAGAAATCTGAATGGTAAATAATGCCAAAATAAAAAGAAATAATCTCTTCATACCCAGTCTTACATATCCTCAAGTATCCGTTTCAACACTACAGTAGCAGAGATTTCACGATTTGCAGCCTCAGGTATGACTAGTGAACGAGGACCTTCTATAACATTATCTGAAACAATCATATTTCGGCGAACAGGTAAACAATGCATAAAATGAGCATTGTTTGTCCAAGCCATATGCTTTTCGTCGATAGTCCAATTCATATCCTTACTTAATACTTGTCCATAATCTTCCAACTTGGATACACCTGGACAGCTCCAATTCTTGGCATAAACAAAATCAGCACCCTCCATAGCTTTCTGCTGATCATATTCCACCAAAGCATTACCCACAAAAGAAGGATCCAGCTCATAGCCATGAGGATGAGTAATCACAAAATCCACATCTGCAGCATTCATCCATTCTGCAAACGAATTGGGAACGGCCTGTGGCAATGCTTTTGGATGTGGAGCCCAAGTTAACACAACTTTAGGACGTTTCACTTCCTTATATTCCTCAATAGTGATTAAATCGGCAAAAGCCTGCAAAGGATGTACTGTTGCTGTTTCCATCGCAAAAACTGGGCGACCGCTAAATTTTACAAATTGATTATAAACAGTTTCAGCATAATCATAATCACGATCTTTCAACCCAGCGAATGAACGGACCCCAATAACATCACAATAACACCCCATGACAGGGATAGCTTCCAATAAGTGTTCACTCTTATCGCCATCCATTACTACACCTCGTTCAGTCTCCAACTTCCATGCACCTTGATTCACATCGAGCACAATTACATTCATGCCTAAGTTCATAGCAGCTTTCTGAGTACTCAGACGAGTACGTAAACTAGAATTAAAAAAGACCATCAACAAGGTTTTATTCTTTCCAAGCTCAACATACTTAAACCTGTTGCTCTTCAACTCCTTAGCTTCCTGCAAAGCTAAATGCAGGTTACCCAAATCTTTTACGCTACTAAAATATTTCATATTATTATCCTTTCCTAATTTGTCCGTTGCCAGCAATCATCCACTTATAAGTCGTTAATGCTTCTAATGCCATAGGTCCACGCGCATGCAATTTCTGAGTACTGATACCTATCTCTGCGCCCAAGCCAAATTGCGCCCCATCACTGAATGAAGTTGGAGCATTCCAATAAACACATGCAGCATCAACCTCATTACAGAACCTATCGGCAGCCTCCTTGTCTTCTGTAACGATACACTCACTATGACCAGAAGCCACCTTATTAATCCAAGAAATTGCTTCATCCAATGACGAAACAGTCTTTATTGCCATTTTATAATCCAGAAATTCAGTACCAAAACTATCCGGTAAAGCATGCTGTAACAAACCATCTGGGTAATGACCCTCTAAAGCGTCATACGAATCAGCATCAGCATAAATTACCACATTATTTTCTACTAAAGGAGTACACAACGCAGGTAAATCAGACAAACGATTACGATGCAGAAGGACACAATCCAGCGCATTGCATACAGATACCCTCCGGGTTTTTGCATTATGAATAATAGGCGCACCTTTCTGAACATCACCTAATACATCAAAGTAAGTATGGCAAATACCGGCACCCGTTTCGATAACAGGCACTGTAGCGTTGTCACGTACAAATTTAATTAGATTACTACTTCCTCGAGGTATAATTAAGTCAACTAATCCACGCGCATGCAACAACTCGGCAGAAGCTTCGCGATTGGAAGGCAACAATTCCACCACATGAGTATCGATATCGAAACGTTTCAAAACTCCATGAATAATACCCACTGCTGCTTCATTAGTAACTTGTGCATCGCTACCACCTTTCAGCACACAAGCATTGTGACTACGCAAGCACAATGAAAAAACATCAAAACTAACGTTAGGTCTAGCTTCATAGATAATACCGATCACACCAAACGGTACGCTCACCTGCTTTATCTGTAAACCATTAGGGCGAATCGTTTCTCTCAACACCTTACCAACAGGTGAAGGTAACTTAGCCACATTACGCATATCAGAAGCGATGCCTAGCAATCTTTCGGATGTTAGTTTCAAGCGATCGTATTTCGGGTTTGCAGTATCCATGCGAAGCAAATCTTGCTGATTAGCTTTCAAAATGACATCACTTTGAGCAATAATTTCATCAGCAACAGCACACAAAATTTTAGCTATATCCTCATCTTTGAGTCTTAACAAAAACTTAGCAGCCTGATGTACTTCTTGTAATTGACCTTTTATATCCATATCTACTACTCCATATATAAATAATCGTAATGCACTACTGGACGTCCCGCATGTTTTCCCATAGCCATCTTTACTTGTACAGATGTACAGTTAGCCTTGCCAACTCCTATCTGATTGCCCGCTGCATCCATAATGCGAATAATATCGTCTTTATCAAATTCACCCGTGACATCTATAATACCTACTGGCAAAATACTCACAGCTTTAGCGCCTCTCAGAACCTCTAAGGCATTATCATTTATGGTGATATCACCTTTAGCAAATCCATCACTATGGGCAATCCACTTCTTAACGCCACTGATAGGTTTTGAATTAGGGATGAAACGTGTACACAACGTATCAGTATTGTGCAACAAATTTAATAATATATCATCACGCTTACCATTAGCAATAATTACTTCAATACCTTCATCGGCCACTTTACGAGCAATATTTGTTTTAGTAAGCATACCTCCTCTACCAAAACTTGACTTTGATGTCTGGATATAAGCTGTCAGGTCCACACTTTGTTCTATTTCACGTATCACATGCGAGGTTGCATCTGAAGGAGGCCCGTCAAAAATACCATCAATGTTACTAAGGATAATAAGTACATCAGCATCCATCATAGAAGCTATCAAGCCACTGAGTTCGTCATTATCAGTAAACATTAACTCCGTAACACTAATGGTGTCATTTTCGTTCACAATAGGTATCACTCCATGTTCCAGCATAACGGTCATGCAATTTTTCTGGTTAAGATAATGCCTACGTGTACCAAAATTTTCCTTCATAGTAAGCACTTGGCCAACAGCTATCCCGTGATCTCGGAACAACTCATAATATCGATTAATTAGCTTGGCCTGACCTACAGCTGAAAACAGCTGACGCTGCGATGTAGTATCAAGGTGGCATGACGAAAGTTTCATCTCACTACGTCCAGATGCTACTGCGCCAGAAGAGACCAATATCACTTCCAAGCCTTCCCGCCTTAATTGCGCAACTTGATCAACCAATGCCGACATACGAGTAACATCTAATGTGCCATCTTTCCGCGTAAGCACATTACTACCAACCTTGATAACAATTCTTTTCATAACTCAATATGCTTTACGTTCACCGATTCGTTGAGGAAAATAGACGCTGATTCCGAAAATTTTTCTTCTGCTTCAGTTGTATAGTATATGCAAGTATTTCCACGTGTGCATTTAGCATCCATTTCTGGATGACGATGCAAATAATCTTTTAAGCTTTCTGCTACTAACTCACCTTGAGTAATAATATTGATGTGAGCTGGTACAAACTTTTTAATTTTCGGTAAAAGCAAAGGATAATGGGTACAACCCAATATAATTGTATCAATTTCGCTATCCTTTGCCAGTAATTCATCCAGGTATTTTTTTACGAAATAATCGGCACCTTCGGCATTTGATTCATTGTTCTCTACTAAAGGTACCCACATAGGACATGCCTGACTACTGACCACAACATCCGGAAAAAGTTTTTTTATCTCCAATGGATACGATTGACTTTTCACCGTACCTGGAGTAGCCACTAAACCTATATGTCGTGTGCTGGTTAAATTCCCTATACACTCTACGGTAGGGCGTATCACGCCCAACACCCTACGATTGACATCTAACTGGTGCAAATCATTCATCTGAATACTGCGCAGTGCCTTAGCTGATGCCGTATTACAGCCCAATATCACCAAATGACAACCTAACTCGAAGAGCTTTGCCACAGCCTGCAAAGTAAACTCATATACTATCTGGAAAGAGCGAGTTCCGTAGGGATTACGTGCATTATCTCCCAAATAGATGTAGTCATAAGCAGGTAAGGCCTCACGTATCTTACTTAAGATCGTGAGGCCTCCGTAACCTGAATCAAACACCCCGATAGGGCCAGGTATGCTTGACAACCGAAGGTTCATAACTATTATTTCACGCCCACTTTAGCCTTCACTTTATCAGTGACATCTACGCTCTGAGTGCCAACGAAAGGAATGCTAGTGCTAGCGAGGTCAAAAATATAAATGTAACCCTCAGCCTGACCTATTTCTGTAACAGCTTTTTGCACCTTTTCAAGAATAGGATTCATAGCTTCTTGCTGAGCCTGCTGCAAAGACTGACCAGCTTCCTGTTGGAACTGTTCCTGGCGCTGAGCCATATCCTGAAGCTCTTTCTGGCGACGCTCTGCAATATTACGTGGGAGCGAATCTGCCTGAGCTACAAACTCCTGATACTTCTTATTGAATTCTTCTTGTGTACGCTGGAGCTCATCTTGGTAGTTCTTCTGCATTGCCTCAATGTCAGACACAGCTTTCTTATATTCAGCCATCTCGACGATAACAGCCTGTGAATTCAAATGAGCGAACTTCTGCTGAGCCATTGCACCCAGTGCTGGCAGGGCAATCAAAGCAACGGCCAATACAATTTTCTTTAACATCTTAAATCTTATTTTTATTGTTTATACTTATTTTCTTAACTATACCGGCTGCAAATGTAGGAAATAATTTTGAATTATTCACCTAATTCTGCTAATACATCATCACTTATGTCAATATTTGGCGAAGCAAAGATAATACTTGAAGCAGAAGCGCGGTCAATTACCATGCTATAGCCCTTGTTTTGTGCAATAGCTTTCACCACCTCATAAATATCGTCCATAATAGGCTGCATCAGTTCTTGCTGTTTCTTTGCTAATTCACCATCTTGGCCAAAATACTTACGTCGTAATTCAGCTGCAGCTTTTTCCTTTTCAACAATAGCATTTTCCTGTTGTAAACGTTGAGTTTCTGTCAGATTCTTTGCCTGCTGATAGCTTTCATATAATGACTTAGCCTCATCCGATACTTTCTGAACTTCAGTTTGCCACTGTTTTGACAATTGTTCTATCTCGCTGTTTGCACTCTCATAAGCAGGAATATTCTCTAAAATGTATTCCATGTCAATCAACGCAAAACGCTGTGCACTGGCACCCAGACTCATGGTGCACATAGCTAACATCAATAACACAAACTTTTTCATAATTCCGTTTCTCTTTAAGTGATACAATCTTTTAAAACTCTTGACCCAGAACAAAGTGGAAATTACTACCACCATACGCATCTGAGCCATTAATCTTATCAAATCCATAAGCCCAGTCAATACCCATCATACCAATCATCGGCAGATAAATACGCACGCCCAAACCAGCCGAGCGTTTCATATCGAATGGGTTGAATTTAGAAACGTCATGCCAAGCGTTTCCTCCTTCTAAAAACGCAATAGCATAGATAGTACTGCTTGTCTCAAGCATTAAAGGATATCTTAATTCCAATCCGAAACGTGTATACGCGTATCCGGCTTGGCTCCTTGACATCGTAAGAGAGCTGTTCTCATAACCACGAAGTGCCACACTTTCAGTTGCATAAGTAGTATAACCCGTCATACCATCACCACCGACATCAAATGTTTGGAAGGGTGATTTTTTATATTTGTTAAAATGACCTAATAAACCAAACTCAGCACGTAACATCAGCACTGGAGTGCGTTTCACAGTGTACGGATCTGCCAAAGGAATAAACGTCTTTGACTTAAACTTCCACTTGTGATATTCAATCCAACGATACATCTTGTTGTAATCATCCTGGTTAGTTTGGTCATACTTACTATAGTCCTTACCATCGAAAGCACTCCAAGGAGGAGTTATCTGCAATGAAACGCTAAAATCTGATCCCTGACGTGTATAAATAGGATTATCAGTTGATTTACGTGCCAAAGTAAAGTTCAAAGCCACCTCATTTGAGCTACCATCTGTCACGGGGAAATACATCCACTGGCTCAGCATATATCGATTAAACGACAATTCGGCAGAGAATTGGAAATAGTTGTCAGGCCACCTCAATCGTTTACCAAACATCACCGACGCACCGATCATCTTCATATATTTATCTGGGTCATAGTAGTTTTCATAGTTAGTGTAACCATAACCTCCATAGCCATAACTGCTATACATATTACCCATGCCATAACCATAGTTATACATATTCATCATAGCAGTGTTATAGTACCTACTACTGATGTCTGTTTGCACGTAATAGTAGGCAGAAACCTGGAAAGCATTCGGGCGTTTGCCACCAAACCATGGGTCCATGAATGAAATACTATAACTCTGATAGTAACTACCATTCGTCTGGCCACTCAACGTTAAAGTCTGTCCTTCACCCTGAGGCAACAATCCGCGATGCTTGCGATTTGGATGCAGCAAGTTCTTCATAGAGAAGTTCGTAAATTTCAGACTCAGTTTTCCAATCACACCCGTCTGTCCCCAACCGGCTGAAAGTTCCACTTGGTCATTAGGTTTTGACACCAATGGGAAACCTATATCCACTGTTCCGTCTTCAGGACGCGGTTGAATATCTGGTTGCAACTGTTCGGGATCAAAGTGTCCCATCTGTTGAATTTCACGCAAAGAAGTCATAATATCATCCTTGCTAAACAATTTACCTGGCTTCACATACAATTCACGGCGTACCACTTCTTCATACAGACGATCATTACCACTGATAGTAACTTTATTAACAGTAGCTTGCTGACCCTCATAGATACGCATTTCCAAATCAATAGAATCACCTACAATATTTACTTCTACAGGATCCAGGCTATAGAACAGATAACCATTATTATAATAGAGATTGCCCACAGATTCATCATCGGTTACTGTACGCTCCTCCAATTTCTTCTGGTTATACACATCACCTGATTTCATCTGCAAGATACCTGCCAGCAAATCTGAAGGATAGACGGTATTACCCACCCAAGTAATATTACGGATGAAATATTGTTCACCTTCCTCCACCTTAATAAATATATCCACGGTGTTGTCATCATAATTCCACACACTATCTGTTAGAATTACAGCATCGCGATAACCCAGTTCATTATACTTATCAATAATGTTTTGCTTATCTTCTTCATACTTTTCAGGCACGAACTTCTTTGTCCTGAAGATATTTACCAACTTATTCTTCTCGTTGGTTTTCTTCATTACACGCTTCAACTTTTTAGTTTTAATAGCTTGGTTGCCCTCTATAGTAATATTGTGTACCTTCACCTTTTCTTTTTTGTCAACATTTACATCCACGATAATTTCATTCTTTCTATCAGGATCATCACGTTGCACTAATTTCACATCAGCATTCTTAAAGCCTTTTCCATCCAGATATCTCTTGATGATAGTTTCCGCACGATTTACAGCATTAGGTGTAATCTGACTACCCTTTATCATACCTATTCGAGCCTGTAAATCCTCAAGTTCAGATTTTTTCAAACCGTGGTAATTTACCTCACTGACACGTGGTCGCATAGTCACTTTTATTCTCAGCCAAATGCGATCACCGACAATTTTATCAGCCTGAATACTTACATCCGAAAACAAGCCATGTTTCCAATATCTTTTAGCAGCTTCGGTAATATCATCACCAGGCACCTCAATCGTTTCTCCTTCTTGCAGACCTGAAATACTGATAATTACATTGTCCTCATAATCGCCAGCCCCCTCTACAGCAAACCCTGCAATAATATATTTCTTAGGATCACTGGAATACAAAATAACGGGCTTTTCGTCATTCAGTGCATCCACAGCCACCTCTTCCTGGGCAAAAGTAAGCTGAGCGTTAGTCATTACCAACGAAAGCACCAACAATAATATATAGCTAAAACGATTATGCATCATTTTTCTTTTCAACTTTAAACTATCAACTCTCATCATCCGATTTCAATTGTTCGCTTGTTTTTCCATAACGTCTTTCACGGCTCTGATAGTCAGCAATAGCCTTTCGAAATTCCTGCTCCTTGAAGTCAGGCCAGAAAGTATCACAAAAATAGAGCTCAGCATAAGCACATTGCCAAAGCATAAAATTGCTCAAGCGTTGCTCTTCTCCGGTACGAATCAACAAGTCCACATCTGGCATATCATTAGTAGCCAGATGTTGTTGTATGGTGTTGCTGTCGATATCCGACAACATAAGTTTCTTATCATTAACCTCAGCAGCTATTTGCTTAACTGCTTCAGTGAGTTCCCATTTGGAGGAATAACTTAACGCCAGCACAAGCGACATACCTGTGTTACTTGAGGTATGATCCATACATCCCAGAAATTTTACTTTCACAAAATCAGGCAACTTGTTAATATCGCCTATCACTTTGAATTTTATATTATTTTTCATGAAAGTTTCTTCCTCCATATGCTGAACAAACAGACTCATCAAAGCAGCAACCTCCTGCTGTGGTCTGTTCCAATTCTCTGTGGAAAAAGTATATAATGTAAGGTATTTGATGCCCAACCTAACAGCTTCCTCAGCTATCTTATGCACTGTCTCAGCACCAGCCTGATGACCAACCGTGCGTTCCAAGCCCCGCAGTTTAGCCCAACGGCCATTACCATCCATGATGATAGCCACATGACTTGGTATGCTATTCATATCTAGCTGAATTTCTTTCTCCATATAGTTTTTGTCATTTAAGTGTTAAATTTATTCAGACGACCACGCCATATCTGCGTGTCTTCGCCGCTATTACCAATCACAAGTAGCCAGATAAAACCTGATTCATCCGTTTTTAACGCATAGCTATCATGTCCACTCACTTCTTGAGGCAGCGTAAACTTTCCGACTGTCTTACCCCACACTAATCCTCCAATAGACTCATACATAACATCCAGTCCACTTCCAAGTATATAGAAGAAACCGTCGTATAATATCACAGTTGGATCATTCAATGCAGGACAATAATAATCTGTAGATGTACTCATTGCTCCCCAATCATCACCATCTACCGTCATCCAAGGTGTCACCCTATCGCTTTCTGATAAAGGCATTCCCGTCAATATAGCTCTTTCCACACCTGCCGAAGATACATAAACATAAGAATTTACCTTTTCCGTGGGGAAATCTGCATCTACCTGCTCACCATCTGTCCATGGTGCATCAGTTGCCGTAGTAAAACAGAACAAGTTCTCACCATCCACTTCCCTAATTGCAGTCAGTTTCCCGGAAAAAGCAGCTAACAGAGTTTTCACGTCACCACTTAAAACATCATTCTTTTGCCACGTATCAGCCTCAACACTGTTATACACATCACCCGAAACAGTTATCATATAACATGTGTCATTATAGCATAATGCAGAGTGCAGCAATGCATCATCGGGGAGTCCCTGCATTGTTAAAGTTTGCCAAACATAACTATTCGGATTACTTACATCAGCTTTCATCAACAAGTTATTACTCAGCATTACCAGCAAATCATTGCCTTTCTTCAACACTTTCTGATCAATGCTTTGGGCAGCTTTAAATTCTTCAGGAACATCAGTTAGGTTCACCCAAGAAATAACATCTGGATCCTGTTTGTGCACATTTATCTGCAAACTATATTCTTGCCACCGGCTGCCATCATTTGAAATAATTTTAAAGGTATTACCTGGTTTGTTGATAGATGGAGTCAAGTCAGCTTTATTGCCTACTACCACAATTGAATCTAACAAGCCAGATGTGATATATCCACTAGCAGAAAAGGTTTTGATAGCTATACTTTCAAGTAAATCTTCAGAACCTACAGGCAGGGAATCTTCATTAAAGATGATATGGTTCAGCTGATCAATGCTGAACTTATAATAGGTACCATTTATCGTGTCAATGCCAAAATCTGTCACATATGTGCTGATGTTTACTTCGACATTTTGCTCATCGTTTCCTTTCACGCAAGCGCTGAATCCGATGCATACACTCAGCAAACAGGCAATGGCCATTAAGAGTTTTGTTCTCATCCAAGTCTTCTTTTCTTATTTTACAAGCTGCAAAATTAAAAAACAATTTTTTTATGTGCAGATTTCTCGCGAAGTTTTATACAAAATTATAAAATATATGGTAGTTTCGGCCCATAATTAGCTTTTTTTTGGATGTTTTTTTAAGATGTGCCATACTTGGTGCCAAAATTCCATGCTTCACCACCAGCGGACTGTGTTCCACATATGCTTCATCCCAAAAACCTTCATCCAAGAACGACTGTAACAACACTGAGCCTCCTTCCACCAACAACGAGTGAACATTTCTCCTTACCAGTTCCTCCATTAGTTGAGGGATGATACTTTGGGAGAAATCTGCTCGAAAAGTCATACAACCAGGTATTGAATCATCTTTTTCGGTCACTACCAATGTTGACTGACTACCATCGAATAGTCTAAGATGCCTCGGCAATGACAGTTGTCGGTCTATTACAATGCGCAAAGGTTGAGGTCCACACCAAGCCCTGACATTCAAAGAAGGATTATCAAGTAATGCTGTACGGGTGCCTACCAAAATAGCTTGATGCTCCGCTCTACGTTTATGGGCAATCATTTGTGTATAAGGAGATGACAACAATACGGGAGTTCCACCCTCTCGCTCTATATCCAAATAACAATCGGCTGATTGTGCCCACTTCAATGTAACAAAAGGGCGGCGTTTTAGCTGTACTGTAAAAAAAACCTTATTCAGTTCAATACATTCTTTTTCTAACACGCCCACTATCACTTCACAACCAGCATTCCTCAGAATTTCAATACCCCTACCAGCTACTTTACTAAAAGGATCTTGACAACCTATCACAACCTTAGGGATGCCCTTATCTACAATTAGATTGGCACAAGGAGGTGTTTTTCCATAATGTGCGCATGGCTCCAAACTTACATAAATGGTGCTCTGTTTTAACGACTCTTTATCTTTCACACTAGCAATGGCATTAACTTCCGCATGTGCTTCTCCACATTTTGCATGATAGCCTTCGCCAATGATTTTTCCTTGACACACCACAACAGCTCCAACCATAGGATTTGGTGCTGTTCCTAATCGACCATTTTTAGCCAATTGGATGCAACGCATCATATATTTTTCGTCATTTGTCATCGTCTTTTCTATAATTTTCCGTACTTTTGGCATAAAATTATGGCAAGCATCATCGATTACATATGCCAAACGCTACAGCCACTCTACAGCAAAGAAGAAGCTATAGCCCTTACTCGCATCATCTACTGTGAGATGCTGGAGCAAACGCCCACTGATTTTTTTCTCGGCAAAGATATAGTTTTATCTTCAAAACAGAAAACTTTTTTACGATCTATCCTGCAAAGATTGCTTGAATTTGAGCCTATTCAGTACATTCAGCAACAAGCACCGTTTTGCAACCATAGGTTTTATGTGGCTCCTGGAGTTTTGATTCCTCGTCCTGAAACCGAAGAGTTAGTTCTGCATTTAACAGAAATGTTACCCACAAATGCTCGTGTATTCGACATTGGCACTGGAAGTGGCTGCATTGCCATATCCCTTTCATTAGCCTTGCCACAGGCTGTCATCACGGCTTGCGATATTTCTGAGAAAGCACTAACAATAGCGGAAACAAACAATGAGCGACTACAAGCTAATGTATCATTTTTCCAGACTGATATATTGACTTACAAACCTGCTTCTGCTGATTTAGGGACACTTGATGCCATTGTAAGTAATCCACCTTATATTACAAGGGACGAAGCCCAACAAATGGAACCCAATGTTTTGCGCTATGAACCACATGAGGCCTTGTTTGTACCCAATGACAATCCATTGCTTTTTTATCGAGAAATAGGAATACTGGGATTAACCATGCTAAAGCCTGGAGGTATCTTAGCTTTTGAAATTAATAGAGCTTATGGTAAAAAAATCAAACAATTGCTAGAGACCATGTGTTATGAACATGTTCAACTGATGCAGGACATTTGTCACAATGACCGTTTTATTTTTGCAAAAAAACAACCACCCCATAACTGTTAAAAACATGAAACCATTATCTGCTTCAGAAGCTATGGCAAAAGCAGCCAATCTATGTTCCAGAAGCGAACATTGTATTGCCGACATTCAAGAGAAGCTCTATCAATGGGGGTTCGAAGGCGATGCCGAGAGTATTATTGGTGCCTTACAAAAACAAGGTTTTATTAATGAAGAACGCTATACCCGAGCCTACATCAACGACAAATATCGTTTTGCCAAATGGGGTCGCATCAAGATTGAGCAAGGTCTTCGCCAAAAACGGATACCCTCTCAATTATACCACCATCTGATGGAGGAAGTAATTGACACGGATGAATATAGGCAGATACTCCGTGATTTACTGAAACAAAAGCGCAAAACACTGAAGGAGTCCGACGAATACATGTTGCGCACAAAGCTCTCTCGGTTTGCCTTGCAACGTGGGTTCACTTATGAAGAGGTGTTATGCAACATAGATGCTTGAAAAAAGTGACAATCGTTTCGGGATTTGTTTTCTTTTACTTATTTTTGCATTGTTTTTTGAAAATAATAGACTATTATGAAAACATTAGAGAGACTGTTCGCCGAAAAGTTGTTGAAGATTAAAGCTATCAAACTACAGCCAGCCAATCCCTTTACCTGGGCTTCTGGTTGGAAGTCACCATTCTACTGCGATAACCGCAAGACGCTTTCTTATCCATCCTTGCGCAGTTTCGTGAAATTTGAGATTACACGCATCATACTTGAGCATTTTCCACAGGCTGATGCAGTGGCTGGTGTAGCTACAGGTGCCATTCCTCAAGGTGCATTGGTGGCCGATGCCCTGAACCTGCCTTTTGTCTATGTTCGTTCAAAACCCAAAGATCATGGTTTGGAAAACCTCATAGAAGGAGAATTACGTCCTGGCATGAAGGTTGTAGTGGTAGAAGACCTTATCTCAACAGGCGGTAGTAGTCTGAAAGCTGTAGAAGCTATTCGCAGAGATGGTTGTGAAGTAATTGGTATGGTGGCCAGCTATACATACGGATTCCCCGTAGCCGAGAAAGCTTTCAAAGAGGCTAAGGTGCCATTGGTAACACTTACCGATTATGATGCCGTGATTGAGACTGCTTTGAAGACAGGCTATATTGAAGAAAAAGATATTCCTACCCTGAACGAATGGCGCAAAGACCCAGCTCATTGGGGTGATGACTTGAAATAAAACAAAGAATTTATGAGTACCACAACTTTTGAAAGTGACAGCAAGCTTATTGAGGCTCCTCAACGCAGCGTGTTCGAGAAATTGTCGAATGCCGACAACCTTGAGCATCTGAAAGAGCGCATACCTGCCGACAAGCTCGACAATATAAGCCTTGACGATGGCATGCTTACCTTCAAGACACCTATGGGAGCTGTGTCAATGCAAATTAAAGGCACCGAGCCTTTTCATAGTGTGACCTATGGAACAGTGCAGTCGCCTATTCCTTTCGACATTCGTATGGAGCTAATCCCTAAAGGCCCTGAGGCATGCGAGATGAAACTCATTGCTGGTTTGCAACTCAATGCTTTTATGTTAGGTATGGTACAGAAGCCCATCAAGGATGGATTGAACCGCATTGTTGAAGCCCTTGCTCAAGTACCTTATTAATATGAAACTTTGGGAAAAATCGACACAAATTGACAAAGAGATAGAGCGCTTTACAGTAGGTAGAGACCGTGAAATGGACCTCTATCTGGCTCCTTATGATGTACTAGGCAGTATGGCCCACATCACCATGCTCGAAAGCATTGGCTTGCTAACGGCCGATGAACTGAAAGTGCTACTTAAAGAGTTAAAAGCAATTTATGAAGTAGCAGAACGAGGAGAATTTGTGATTGAAGAAGGCATAGAAGATGTACACTCACAAGTAGAACTGATGCTCACCCGTTCATTGGGCGACATTGGTAAAAAGATACATAGCGGACGGTCACGTAACGACCAAGTACTGGTTGACCTTAAGCTCTTTACTCGCGACAGATTGAAAGAGGTGGCGATGCTCACCAAACAGTTATTCGATACCCTTATAGAGCAGAGCGAGCATTATAAAGACGTGCTCATGCCTGGCTATACTCATTTGCAGATAGCCATGCCTTCATCATTTGGTCTTTGGTTAGGTGCTTATGCCGAGAGTTTGGTCGATGATATGACCATGTTACAAGCAGCCTATCGCATCGTCAATCGCAACCCTTTAGGATCAGCAGCCGGCTATGGCTCATCGTTCCCCCTAAATCGCACCATGACCACCCAACTTTTGGGGTTTGATTCCATGGACTATAATGTAGTTTATGCCCAAATGGGACGTGGCAAGATGGAGCGCAACGTTTCGTTTGCATTGGCCAGCATTGCCGGTACCATTGCCAAACTTGCTTTCGATGCCTGCATGTTCAATAGTCAGAACTTCGGTTTCGTGAAGTTGCCCGATGAGTGCACAACAGGATCCAGCATTATGCCGCATAAGAAAAACCCCGATGTATTTGAGCTCACTCGTGCCAAATGCAACAAGTTACAGGCTTTGCCACAGCAAATCATGCTCATCAGCAACAACCTTCCCAGTGGCTATTTCCGCGATTACCAGATACTGAAAGAAGTGTTCCTCCCTGCTTTTGAAGAGTTGAACGACTGCCTTCGCATGACAACCTATATTATCAGTCGCCTCTCAGTCAACACTCACATCCTCGATGATCCTCGCTACCAACCTATTTTTACGGTAGAACGTGTCAACGAATTGGTGTTGCAAGGTGTACCGTTCCGTGATGCTTACAAGCAGGTAGGTTTGGAATTTGAGGCTGGTAAGTTTCAGCACTCTCAGGAAGTGCACCATACCCACGAGGGTAGTATTGGTCAACTCTGCAACCAGGAAATTAGTACGCTGATGCAGCAAGAACTAGTCAAATTTGGTTTCGATAAGGTAGAGAATGCCCAGTATAAGCTGTTGAGAGTTTAAAAAGTTGCCGATATTTTTTGCAAAATAAAAAATACCAATTATCTTTGCACCGCATAACGAGGCTGCCCGGATGGTGGAATCGGTAGACACGAGGGACTTAAAATCCCTTGGCTATTGCAGCTGTGTGGGTTCAAGTCCCACTCCGGGTACTATCACAAGAAAACAAAAACAACAAAAAGCAATGAAAACCAACCTGTTAAAAGGTTGGTTTTTTCTTTTACTTTCCTTTAGGGTGTAAATATTTGGTCATTTTTTACACCTTTTTTACACCCCGTATTTTGAAATGTAAATCTTAGTACATATATTTGCAAACAAGAGAAACCAAAAACAACAAAAAAGTATGGCTAATAAAATTAACAAAAGCAAAGAAAATCCAAAGTTAGGTCAAAAGGTTTTGGCGGATGGTAGAGCAAGCCTATTTTTAGAGTATTATATCGGCTATGACAAAACCCCTGTTTTAGATGAATACGGGGAACAAGTTTTTTATACATCCGGATCAATGAAAGGGCAACCAAAATATAAAATTACCCACCATAGACGAAAAGAAACACTTTCTTTATATATAATAAGCAAGCCA
The DNA here is from genome assembly GCA_024682035.1 of Bacteroidaceae bacterium. GTDB lineage: Bacteria > Bacteroidota > Bacteroidia > Bacteroidales > Bacteroidaceae > Bacteroides. The sequence goes on along the minus strand of JAIKZS010000092.1, from coordinate 2,038 downwards.
AGAACACCAATAGAAAGACAACAAAACAAAGAAATATTGACTTTAGCCGAAAAAATTAGATTTGAAAGACAACAACAATTTTTAGAAGATAGGGAGGGTTACAGGCTTAAACGAGATACGCAAATAAACTTTCTTGATTATTTCCAAACCTACATTGAAAAATATTGCAAAAAGGATGTTAGGATGATAAAACTTTCTTTCAATCGCTTTTGTGATTTCTTAGAAGATACACAGGAATATCACCACCTTAAAGACTATATAAAGCCGGAACAGCTTACTAAAGATATGATGATTGATTTTACTGAATATTTACAAAGTAGAAGTAAAGGAGAGGGAGCGAAAACAATTTATCAGCGTTTTAAGAAAGTTATTAATTATGCTTTAGATCATGACATATTAACCTACAACCCGTGCAAGGGGGTTTCTATAAGGGTAGATGACAATATTTTAAAAAAATCCATTCTATCTGAAAATGAAATTGAATTATTAATGAATGCAAGACACCCAAGAGAAAACACCAATATTACACGCGCTTTTTTATTTTGTCTTTATACGGGGCTTAGATTTGTTGATGTAAAAGACCTTACTTTTTCAAACATTGATTATTCAAACCGTTTTTTGTCATTTGAACAAAACAAAGTAAAAGGCCACTCCGCAAATAGCGGGGTTGTTATTCCTTTAAATGATGATCTATTAAACCTTTTGGGAACACCAACAGCCGGACAAGACAAAAACAGCCTTATATTTAAACTACCAACCTATTGGATGTGTTTAAAAGCCTTGCAAAGGTGGGTAGATAGAGCCGGAATAAATAAACATATTACATGGCATTGTGCAAGACATTCATTTGCTGTTAATATTTTAAATAAAGGGGCAAATATTAAAACGGTTGCAAGCCTTTTAGGGCATTCAGATCTTAAACATACGGAAAAATATACACGCGCGGTTGATGAACTAAAAAGAGATGCTATTAACAGCCTACCAAAGATTATAAACTTTTAAATAATGAAGATATGACTAAAACAGAGTTGCTAAAAAAATATTCAGAGGCGCAAAAAAATATAGATTCTCTAAAAGAAGCTAATAAAGTATTGCATGGAATAATAGATAATTACGAAACCATGATTAAATTATATAATGAAGAACTAATAAAAACGAGTAAGCAATTTGATAGTGTAAATAAGGAATTACAAAAATACAGGGAAATTGAATTGCAACACGCTTTATCTAAATTGGATCAATACAAATATAGTTTAAATTGATATTTATTCAATATATTATGAAAGATATAGAAAAAGAAATAAATTGGTATAAAAACAACGGTGGTTTTACCTATAAAAACTTTTGCGATGTGTTTTTGCCAAGAATCGGAATAGAAGAATTTTTAAATGAAATTTCCAAGAGTGAAGATGATTTTATACCCATGTCATTACACGAAAGATATAACCAAGCCACAAAAATAGCAGCAATATACGAGCATAATAAAACGATGGAAGATTTAACCAAAATTCATAAAAATGATGTATTAATATTGCTTGTTTATGTTAGGGAAAATAAGAATATTAACCCAAAAGACGATGATGTAAGAAGAAGAATTAAAGCAAACATTATAGAACAACTATTAACAGGAATAATAAAACGGGCAATAAATTTGGAAATAAAATTGCCACAAGATTTTATTGAAAAATACGGGAATATTGACATTAGATTCAAAACTTTTGCCGAACTGATTAATAACTTATATACAGGAACAGCAGAGCAAAATAAATACAACGAATTTTCATTTTTACAAGACGAAAATATAATAAACATATTTAAAAAGGCCACAGAAAAAGGGTATATGACTTATTTAAATGATAGATATATATGGAAAAAAGACAAAGGTACAAAATTGGCTGTATTGTTAGGCGTTATACATTGTCAAGATTACATATATAAAGGTGATTATTTTAGGGGAATAGGTGATATAAATTGGAAAGTGTACGAAAAATATTTTAAGCTAAAGGATTTAAACAAAAAAAGATGTCAAATATATAAA
>JAIKZS010000026.1 GCA_024682035.1 Bacteroidaceae bacterium | reverse complement strand
ACTAACAACTAATCATCTTTTTCTCATTTTCTTGTTTAAATACTTGGGAACGGCGTCTCAATAACCAATAGACTATAACCAATAAACTATCAATTAATTCCTAAAGACTAGTCCGTCGCCAAAGCAATCAACAATGATAGGCTTGTTGCGATCAATCTGCTCACCCAATAACTTGCGAGACAGCTCGTTCAGCATGTAATCCTGGATGGCACGCTTCACAGGACGAGCACCAAACTCGGGATCGTAGCCCACCTGAGCCAGGTAGTTCAGGGCATCGTCAGTAACCTGCAACTCTACACCATTCTCGTGCAACATGCGTTTCACACCGTTCAACTGCAGATTGACAATCTGTCGGATCTCGCTCTCAGTAAGCGGAGTGAACATGATGGTGTCGTCAATACGGTTCAGGAACTCAGGACGGATTTGCTTCTTCAACATATCCATGACGGTACGCTTCGTCTCGGCCAACAGCTGTTGCTTGTTGCTGCTGTTGAGTTGCTGCATCTGACTCTGGATATAGCTGCTTCCCATATTAGAGGTCATGATAATGATAGTATTCTTGAAGTTCACTGTGCGACCTTTATTGTCGGTCAGGCGACCATCATCCAATACTTGCAACAGGATGTTGAACACATCAGGATGCGCCTTCTCAATCTCATCGAACAGCACCACAGAGTAAGGCTTGTGGCGAACTGCCTCGGTAAGCTGACCACCTTCTTCGTAACCTACATAGCCCGGAGGCGCTCCGACCAAACGAGACACGGTGAATTTCTCCTGATACTCACTCATATCTATTCGCGTCATCATGCTTTCGTCATCGAACAAGAATTCGGCCAACGCCTTTGCCAACTCGGTTTTACCTACACCGGTGGTACCTAAGAACAGGAACGAACCGATGGGTCGTTTGGGGTCTTGCAGACCGGCACGGCTACGGCGAACGGCATCGGAGATGGCCGTGATGGCCTCGTCTTGCCCAATGACACGCTTGTGCAACTCGTCTTCCAAGTGCAGCAGTTTCTCGCGCTCACTCTGCATCATCTTGCTCACAGGAATGCCTGTCCAGCGAGCCACTACCTCAGCAATATCTTCGTCGTCAACTTCCTCCTTAATCATGGCCTTGTCGCCCTGCAACTCGTGCAGCTTCTGCTGCGTATCCTCAATCTCCTTGTTCAGGTTCTGCAGTTTGCCGTAACGAATTTCGGCCACCTTGCCATAATCGCCTTCGCGCTCGGCACGCTCGGCCTCGAACTTCAGGTTCTCAATCTCCACCTTGTTCTGCTGAATCTTGTTCACCAGCGTCTTTTCGCTTTGCCACTTGGCTTGGTACTGACTTTCCTGTTCTTTCAGTTCGGCCAACTCCTTGCCAATCTGTTCCAGCTTAGGCGTATCGTTTTCACGCTTGATGGCCTCGCGTTCAATCTCTAACTGTTTGATTTTGCGGGTAATTTCATCCAATTCCTCAGGAACAGAATCAATCTCCATACGCAACTTGGCAGCAGCCTCGTCCATCAGGTCAATGGCCTTGTCGGGTAAGAAACGATCGGTGATGTAACGGTTACTCAGCTCCACAGCGGCAATAATGGCATCGTCCTTGATACGCACATGATGGTGGTTCTCGTAACGCTCCTTCAGTCCGCGTAAAATAGATATGGTGTCCAAAGTGCTTGGCTCGTCAACCATTACCACTTGGAATCGGCGCTCCAGCGCCTTGTCCTTCTCGAAATACTTCTGGTATTCGTCGAGAGTAGTAGCACCAATGCTACGCAACTCACCTCGAGCCAGGGCAGGCTTTAAGATGTTGGCGGCATCCATGGCACCTTCGCTCTTACCGGCACCCACCAAGGTGTGGATTTCATCGATAAACAAGATGATGTTGCCATTGGATTTGGTGACCTCATTGATGACAGCCTTGAGTCGCTCTTCAAACTCACCCTTATACTTGGCACCAGCGATAAGAGCACCCATATCCAAAGAATATACTTGCTTGTTCTTCAGATTCTCGGGCACATCGCCACGCAGAATACGGTGGGCAAGGCCTTCTACAATAGCCGTTTTACCCGTACCAGGTTCACCAATCAAGATAGGGTTGTTCTTGGTGCGTCGGCTCAAGATCTGCAGTACGCGACGAATTTCCTCGTCACGACCAATCACTGGATCAAGTTTGCCACTACGAGCAGCCTCGTTCAAGTTAATGGCATATTTGTCGAGCGCTTGGTAAGTGTCTTCTGACGACTGTGAGTTGACCTTTTGACCCTTACGCAACTCGTTGACGGCACTGGCCAGCTCTTTTTCGGTCATGCCATAATCTTTCAATAGGGTAGATGCTGTGCTGTTCACCTTGAGCAAGGCCATCAGAATAGGTTCGATGGATACATACTCATCGCCCAATTTCTTGGAGATGTCTTCTGCCTGTTGCAGTACGGTGTTGGCTTCGCGACTGAGGTAGGGCTCACCACCTTGCACCTTTGGCAATTTGGCAATTTCCTGATCAAGTCGTGCAGTAACCTGTTGTTCGTTCATGCCCAGTTTCTGGAAAATAAACTTGATGATGTTTTCGCCTGTGTGCATCACGCCTTTGAGCAGATGTACCGGCTCGATGGTCTGCTGACCTTGGCTCTCCACCAAGTTTACAGCTTCTTGCACAGCTTCTTGTGCTTTGATTGTATAATTTTTAAAGTTCATACTAAAATCTCCTTTCTTTTGTGTTTAGTTGATTGGTTAAATTTCTGCTTCTATGGGGGCAAATTGTTTGCCAACTGTTATTGTCGGTCAAAATGGCTGAACTACAGTGGATAGAGCGACAAATTGACGGAGAATACATTTTCATTAATGATATTTAAGAAAAATCTTTTGTGATGATGGTGAATTATCTTTATATTTGCGATAACAAAAAGAAAGAAATATATTTATTATTAATGCAAAATAAAAAATGAAAACTATTTATGATTACACTGTGAAGGACAGAAAAGGCCGTGATGTTTCTTTGAAGGAATATGCAGGCGAGGTGATTTTGATTGTAAATACTGCTACTCGATGCGGTTTTACGCCTCAATATACCGAGCTGGAACAGATTTATGAGAAGTATCGCAGTCAAGGTTTTAATATCCTGGACTTCCCCTGCAACCAATTTGGACAACAGGCTCCTGGTACTGCTCAAGAAATTCATGAGTTCTGCCAGTTAAACTATGCTACTAAGTTCCCTCAATTTAAGAAAATTGATGTGAATGGTGATAAGGCTTCTCCGCTTTTCACTTTCTTGAAGAGTCAGCGCCCCTTTGGAGGTTTTGACAAGGACCATCCGCTTGCTAAGATTCTGGACGACATGCTATCAAAGGCTGATCCAAACTATAAAAACTCTCCCGACATTAAATGGAACTTTACGAAGTTCTTGATCGACAAGAAGGGTCTGGTGAAAGCTCGCTTTGAGCCTACCGAAAGTATGGAGGTGGTAGCGAAGGAGATTGAAGCTATATTATAATGGTTTAATTTATTAAACTTGATTTTTTTATTATCGAAATATCTGCAAAGAAAGCGTAAAAGGGTAGCTGCGAAGTTACCCTTTTTATTAATATAATATGGTTACGATGAATAAGATGTCTTTTTTGCTGGGCATTTGCCTGTTAGCAGCGGTAGGATGTTCAGCTGGTAAACAGACTGTGAAAGAAACATTTGTGTCTGCATCGGACGAAAGGATTCAGTATGTGGGAAGGGTAAATTTCAGCCATCCTGAGGCACCTCTTTTTACTTATCCGGGCGTCCAGGTAGTGGCTGGTTTTGAGGGTACATCGATCAAAATGATGGCCAAACCACAAAGTGGCTTTTATATGGCGCAGATTGATGA
>JAIKZS010000166.1 GCA_024682035.1 Bacteroidaceae bacterium | reverse complement strand
CGCTACCATGCCACATATGATAGGTGATGCAAAAGAGGTGCCATTGGCTTTTCCCTGATTACCTTGAGCATTGATAACCCCGGCCCTCATACCAGCAGCTACCACATCGGGTTTTATTCGGCCATCCTGGGTGTTACCTACAGAAGAGAATGAAGCTATAACGCCAGTTTGCCAAACCATAGCTCCTACGGTTATGATATTCTGGGCATCAGCAGGAGGGGTTATTTTTTTCCAAACAGAGTTGCCTGAATTGCCTGCACTGCATACCAAAATCATGCCTTTATCGGCCAATCGGCTGGCTGCACGAGAAATAACTGATCCTTTCCCATCGAGATCTCTTAATTTGAAATCCATGGAAGAGTCGTCAAATTCATTATATCCCAACGAAGTGTTGATCAAATCGACTCCTACGCTATCGGCATATTCCACAGCTGCAATCCAAAAGTCTTGTTCAACAGGATATTCAGAATCAGAATCTTCACTGCGCAACAACAAATAGGAAGCCTCGGGGGCTGTACCAATCATCACGCCAGGTTTATTGGCAGCCATACATGACAACACGCTTAATCCGTGTGTAGCCGCAGCATAAATATCTGACTGTGGGGTCACAAAGTCTCTTGTCCCCACCACTTTTACATTGTCCAAAGCTGGAATACGATCGAGATTATGAAAACCACCATCAATAACAGCGATCAACATTCCCTCGCCTTTGAATCCAGCCTCATGCAGTTTGTCACCTTTGCTGACATGTATTTGTCCGAAACCTGTTCCATAAATTGTATCGGGATTAACAGTGATGTCATTAATGATGGTATCACGTCTTAATGAGGGGAAAACATTGGCCGGAGCATTCCAAACTTTTGAAACGTTCTTGACAAACGGTAATTTCTTAATCTGATCTATTTTAAGAGTATCATTGCACGAAACGGTAACAAAGTTCTCCCACTTGCTGGTTAGCAACACCTTTACCCCAGTTTCTTGAATAGCCTTCACGTAGGCAGCTGGCACTGGTAAATCTGTTGAATCTACGGTAATATGTTGTTTCTGCCGTCGCTGTATTGATTTAGCAGACAGGAACTTTTCAGGGTGCATAAGACTATAGGTCGTAGCAGCCTTATCTTTCAACTCAACATGGTAACGCAACGTGTCTTGGGCACTAATGCTGACACTTGCTACAAAAAGCAACAAACAAGAAACAAACAGTATTCTTTTCATATTTTAATATAAACATTATTTCGTAAGTGTGTAGGTACCAGCCGTATATTCACGAGACTCGGTATCACCAGGCATAGTAACGGTGGCGGTAGCTCCCTCTGGTACTGTAAACTCCCATATCCACTGATCGCCTTTATACTTCCAAGCACTACGAATGGTACCAGCAGCCGACTCATAGGTAGCTTCTAGGTGGCCTAAACGCTTGTCGGGAACAGGCTTCATAATGATGTGCTTAAAGCCTGGCACCTGGGTATCTGCAGCTATACCGGCAGCGGTTTCCCAAAGCCATTCACACACAGCTCCATATGCATAGTGGTTAAAACTGTTCATACCCTGAGGACCCATACCTTTATCAAGCATATAACTGTTCCAACGCTCCCAAATTGTAGTAGCTCCATTATCTATAGAATAAAGCCAGCTGGGGTTCTTACGCTGGAAGAGCAATTCGTACGCTATATCACTCATGCCATTATCAGTAAGTGTCTGCATTAAAATAGAGGTTCCCAAAAAGCCTGTCTGCAAACAATTATCGTGGTTAGCAAAGTTCTCACGCAAACGGGCGATCATGGCAGACTTCGCATCATCTTCCACCAGTTTGTTCTTCAAAGCAAACAAAGCAGGCGTCTGCATGGTGTTAAGGATTTCCGACTTGAAGCGACCGTCAGGTTGCAAGAATTGGCTCTTGAGATATGCACGTGCCTCATTCACCATGTTTTGATAAACGGTAACGTCACGATTGGTTGCTTTCGCCATATCACACATCATCTCGGCATCAATGAGCCAATAGGTAGCGCCTAAGTAATTCCAATAAGAAATAGCATCGGGCAAAGGAGTACCGTTGGCAAAAGCGCCTCCACCACAACTTTCCAAAGGTTCATAACTCAACCAGTCAGCCCACTGATAGTTGCCATTTTCAGCACTTAACGCCTTATGATCATAATGCGTTTCATTTACATGACGCATGAAACGTTCCATGGCTTCCCAGTTTTCATTAATAATCTCTGCATCGCCAAACTGCTTCCAAACTGTCCAAGGTACAATGACGCCAGCATCTGCCCAACCAAGGCGCATCATGTTTTCACCATATTGTGCGGTAGGAGCCACACCTGGGAAAGCTCCTGTTTCGCTCTGTGAATCGGTCATATCGCGCATCCATTTATGGAAGAAATCATCGGTATTAGCGAAGAAGGTTCCTGTTTCGGCAAACACCTGTGTATCGGCTGTCCATCCTAAACGTTCATTACGCTGTGGACAATCGGTAGGCACAGATAGATAGTTAGAACGTTGTCCCCAAAGAGTATTAGATATCAATTTGTTGACTAATTCATTTCCCGTAGTTAACTCACCTGTTTCCAATGTTTTTGCAATCGAGGTTACTGGCAGTGATTGTACTGACTGGATAGTGACTTCAGCTGTAGCGGTAATCGATACAAAGCGATAACCAAAGAAGGTGCAGTGAGGGTAATAAGACACGAAGTCATCATTGTTGGCAAATGTATAAGAAAGCACCATACCACCTGCAGTTGCGATACGAAGATTATCACGATGGACACTACCCTCTGGCCCATCCATGCCACGGTTCTTGGCGCCATTACCATCATTCAATAGCTCGCCAGGGAGGCAAGTAAGTGTGGTACCCTCAGCTGCTTTGAAGGTAAAGGAAGGTACAGCAGCAGCATTCTGTCCGAAATCAATTACCAACGTTTCGTTGGGCTGCAACGTAATAGGTTCGTTGGCTTCATACTCTCGAAGAATCACCACTTTACCAAATTCATCTTCCTTGACATTTTCAATGTCTTTCCATACATAGGCTTTCACTGGATTCAAAGCCAAATCTTCGCGTAAGTAGATTTCTGCGCCCTCGGATGGTAAGATCTCTCCAGTAAATTCAGTATTGATGACTGGTGTCTTGAACTGATTGGCTGACAGATAACCTTGGGGCTCACGAGCATCGTATTCTTCACCATCAAAGATACCTGCATGTTTCACAGGTCCTGCAATACCTGCTTTCCAATTATCGAGATTGGTACCAAACAAGGCTGTGGTGCCATCTGAATAGGTAAGTTGCAGTACTCCTCTGAAAGCACATTTCTTGCCAATCATACCATCATGACCTGCAGGAGTTATTATTTTATCGCCCCACCAACCTGGAGTTACCTGAACAGAAAGCTCGTTTTCAGCCCCAGCATCTTGATTGAACAGCGGAGTAATGTCGTAGGTATAAGAACGTTTTGTCTTAGCATAATGAGTAAAACCTGGTTTTAATATTTCATCACCTACAGGTTCACCATTAATATATAGCTCGTAAACACCCAAAGCGGTAGTCATCCACTTGGCGCTCTCTACTTTTTTATCATTCTTCAACGCTGATACAAACCAGTTAGCGCCATCAGCAGAACGCCAGTTGCCTGGTTCAAATACGATTCCACTAACAACAGGCGCATCGGCAACAGAAATCCACTGGGATGCATCCCAAGCGGCAGCATCAAGTGCCTCTATCTTACTATAATTCTCAACAGAATTGTTTGTTGTACATCCTACAATTGCCATGAAGCTCATTGCCAATGCAACAGTTTTAATTTTCATGTTTTTCATAGTCGTATATTTTATTATTTTTCAATCAATACAGTAGCATATGCAGAAATGCCTTCTTCTCTACCTGTGAAGCCAAGTTTCTCTGTGGTAGTAGCTTTGATGGATATGTCATCTACCTCTATTCCCATTACTTCTGACAACACCTGTTGCATGGCAGGTATGTGGGGATTTAACTTCGGGCGTTCTGCACAAACGGTAGCATCGATATTTCCTACCCGATAGCCTTTTGAAGCTATCAGCTCAATTACTTTTTTAAGCAACACTTTGCTATCGATATTTTTATATTCAGCAGCAGTGTCGGGGAAATGAAATCCTATGTCGCGCATATTAGCAGCACCCAACAAGGCATCGCAAATGGCATGAATCAACACGTCGGCATCAGAATGACCCAACAAACCTTTCGCATGTTGAATTTTCACACCTCCCAACCATAATTCACGACCTTCTACCAACTGGTGAACGTCAAATCCAAAGCCAACTCGTATTTTCATACTACTATTACTTCCTAATAAATAACAATTGACAGCTATAGACTGCTCATCTTACAAAAAAGTCAAGCAACTTCTTTTCTCCCAAATAACCTTGAAGATGCTGGCCTATAGAAACGGGGCCTACCCCTACGGGCGTACCGGTATATATGAGGTCACCTATTTTTAGAGTCATGAACTTACTAACATAACAGATGATATCATCAACAGTAAACAGCATATCACCAGTAAAGCCTTGTTGAACTGTCTTTTCATCAATATCCAAATGGAAATGCAGTTGCTGTACATCATTACCCAGTTCGCTCAAAGGGACAAACTCACCAATAGCAGCGCTCTCGTCAAAGCCCTTACTCAATTCCCACGGATGACCTTCCTGCCGGAACTTATTTTGCAAATCGCGTGCTGTGAAGTCAATTCCTACCGTAACAGCATCATAATACCTACGCACAAACTGCGGACTGATGGCTTTTCCCAACCTGCTGATGCGTACTACTATCTCCGTTTCGTACTGAACATTTTGAGAGAAATCAGGCAAAAAGAAAGGTTTCCCATCACGCAAAATGGCAGAGTCGGGTTTAAGAAATATCACGGGCTCTGGTGTTTCTTCTGTATGTCCCAATTCCTTTTTATGGAGGGCATAGTTCATGCCAATGCAGATAATCTTCATAAGAAATATATTTGATACGCAAATTTACTGTTTTTCATTGACAAGTTACCAATCTTTTTGCCTATTTTTGTGGAAAAGATATATTATAATGATGAACAACGATTGGAAAGACAGATTGAACGTGGTTTATTCCACAAATCCTAATTTCAAATATGAAACTTCGCAAAAAGAAGATAAAGTTACACTGCCGCCACAACAACAAAAACTTCGTGTAAGTTTGGATAGAAAGAACCGTGGAGGTAAGACCGTTACATTAGTTACAGGTTTTATAGGAAATGATGATGATTTAAAGGCATTGGGTAAGCTCTTGAAAAGCAGCTGTGGTGTTGGAGGTACTGTCAAAGATGATGAAATAATTATACAAGGTGATTTCAAACAGCGGGTACTAGATTTACTAAAAGCTAAGGGCTATTCACAAACAAAACCCGTAGGATAATACAATAAGTAAAAAAGAGGATGCCCCTATTGGAGGCATCCTCTCATTATATATCGAGAAAGTAAATTACTCTGCCCGGAGGTTGAAACGCTTGAAGTCAACAACGGTAAGGTCCTTGTCGCACTTCTGCAAGAATTCAGCTACAGTCAACTTAGCATCCTTGTTGTACTCCTGCTTCAGCAAGCATACATCCTTGAAGAACTTAGCCATACGACCATTAGCAATATTCTGTATCATCTGCTGTGGCAGACTTGCAGCCTTCTGTTCAGCTACTTCTTTCTTAATTCGACGAATGTCATCAGCCTGTTCTTCAGTAATCATCTTCTTCATGATACCTTCGTTCAAGTGATCTTCATTCTCTGCGATATAAAGATTATAGCCAGCCTTACGCAAAGCAGCCTCAACAGCCTTGTTAATTTGCTCTTCCTTGGTCTTCTGGATAGCTACACTCAACTCGTTATCCTTTACTTCCTGAGGAACACTTGCCTCGTCAACAGCCACTGGGTTCATAGCAGCAATCTGTAAAGCTACCTCATGACCAGCCTCTTCAAAACCTGGCTTGTTGAGCAAGCACATAGTGCAAAGGAAATTCTTGTTCATGTGATTATAGGTAGAAATGCCCTCGCCTTCCAATACATTGTATCCATCGAGTTCCATTTTCTCACCAGTAATACCGCTACGGTCAGTAACAGCCTCAGCTACGGTACGGTCACCTAACTTAAGAGCCTTTACTTCATCCATAGTCTTGCAACGGTTAGCTACAGCTGCATCCAGAATATCTTGAGTTAACTTTACGAAATCAGCATTGTTTGCCACGAAGTCAGTTTCGCACTTCAGTGCAATCATAGCACCAAAATTTCCATCAACCTTAACCAGCACACAACCTTCAGAAGCTTCACGGTCAGAACGCTTAGCAGCCACTGCCTTACCCTTCTCACGTATGATCTTCACTGCCTCATCAAAATCATTGTTTGCCTGAGTCAATGCATTCTTACAGTCCATCATACCAGCACCCGTCATCTTACGGAGCTTGGTAATATCAGCCATTGTTACAGCCATATTATAATATCTTGTTTAAATGGTTAATAATATCAATCTTCATCCTTAATGAAAGAAGCTGCCTTTGAAGCATTCAAAGCTTCCTCATCACGCTTGTCAATACGAGCCTTCACTCTTCTTGGACGAGCTGCTTTTGGAGCTTTCTCTACTTCTTCATCACCTTCAGCCTCTGTATCGAGCTTCTCTACTTTACGCTCCTCAATACCTTCCTGCATAGCAGCGCAGCAAGCATCAAGAATAACCTCGATAGAGTTAGTAGCATCGTCATTAGCTGGGATCACGAAATCAATATTGTCTGGATCAGAATTGGTATCAACAATACCAAACACTGGAATACCCAAACGATTAGCCTCACGAACAGCAATATTCTCCTTCATCACATCTACTACAAATAGAGCAGATGGCAAACGAGTAAGATCTGCAATTGAACCAAGGTTCTTCTCCAACTTAGCACGCTGACGAGAAATCTGCAGGATTTCACGCTTTGACAGATTAGAGAAAGTACCATCGCTAGTCAATTTATCAATATTAGCCATTTTCTTCACTGCTTTACGAATGGTTGGGAAGTTGGTAAGCATACCACCTGGCCAACGCTCAATCACGTAAGGCATGCCAACAGACTGAGCTTTCTCAGCTACAACCTGCTTAGCTTGTTTCTTAGTAGCAACAAACAGGATTTTCTTTCCTGACTTGGCGATTTGCTTCATAGCTTCAGCAGCTTCATCAATTTTAGCAACCGTCTTATTTAAATCAATGATATGAATACCATTGCGCTCCATGAAAATATAAGGAGCCATAGCTGGATTCCACTTTCTCTTTAGATGACCGAAGTGGCAACCAGCTTCGAGTAATGTATCAAAATTAGTTCTAGACATTTGAATTTTTTCTTTAAATCGTTTACTTTCTTTTTTGTTTGTTCTAAACCAACCGCCGGGTAGCCTAAACCTACGAGTCCCGGTAGTTTAGATGCTAAACGCAAATTTTCTCCACCAGCACATTAACGTTTGCTGAACTGGAATCTACGACGAGCCTTTGGACGACCTGGCTTCTTACGCTCAACAGAACGTGGATCACGTGTCATGAAGCCTTCAGCACGCAGGGTCTTCTTATCTTCTGGATTGATCTTCACCAATGCGCGAGCAATTGCCAGACGCAAAGCCTGAGACTGACCAGTGAAGCCACCACCGTTAAGGTTCACCTTGATGTCATATTTTTCTGCTACACCCAATTTGTTCAATGGCTGCTTTACAACGAACTGCAGGATTGATGATGGGAAATAGACTTCTAAATCTTTCTTGTTAATGGTAATTTTACCTGTACCTTCTGACATGAAGATACGCGCAACTGCACTTTTGCGTCTGCCTAATGCGTTAATTACTTCCATATCTTCTTATTAGTTAAGTGCGTTAATATCAATGAGCTTAGGCTCTTGTGCCTGATGCTTGTGCTCTGAACCAGCGTAGATATACAGATTATTAAGAATCTGTGCGCCCAGCTTAGTCTTTGGCAGCATGCCCTTTACTACTCTTCTCAACAGACGGTCTGCACCATTTGGCTTTGCCAACAACTTAGCAGGAGTAATCTCTCTCTGACCGCCAGGGTAACCTGTATAAGAAAGGTAAACTCTACCGTTCCATTTGTTACCAGTCAACTTAACTTTGTCAGCGTTGATAATAATTACATTATCGCCGCAATCTACGTGAGGGGTGAAGTTAGGTTTATACTTACCTCTCAACAACTTCGCAACTTTTGAGCCCAGACGGCCTAATACCTGGTCTGTGGCATCTACGATAACCCATTCTTTGTTTACCGTAGTTTTGTTTGCAGAAATGGTCTTGTAACTTAAAGTATCCACTCTAATTAAAAATTTAAAATTGTTACTACTAAGATTTTCATCATAAAGCTTGGTAGGTCTTGGCCAAAAGAGTTCTACAAAGCATTATGAATCAATCGCTTTTTATTGTCTTGATAATAATCGGCTTGCAAAGGTACAGTTTTTCCAGCAATTAGCCAAAAAAACTTTTAAAAATCTGCATTATGCGGCGTACGTGGATAAGGTATTACGTCACGGATATTTGACATACCTGTTACAAACAGGATTAATCTTTCGAAACCGAGACCAAAGCCTCCATGAGGACAGCTTCCATACCTACGAGTATCAAGATACCACCACATATCCTTCATTGGTATATCACGTCGCTTAATTTCACTCATCAACTTATCATAGTTTTCTTCACGAACACTACCGCCAATGATTTCTCCAATAGCTGGGAACAGCACGTCAGTACCTTGAACAGTCTTGCCGTCTGCATTCTGTTTCATATAGAAAGCCTTGATTTCCTTAGGATAGTCAATCATGATAACTGGACGTTTGAAGTGATGCTCTACCAAATAGCGTTCATGCTCTGAAGCCAAGTCAACGCCCCAAGAAACAGGGAATTCAAACTTATGTCCATTCTTGCTTGCTTCCTCTAGTATGCGGATACCTTCAGTATAAGGCAGACGGACAAAGTCCTCCTTTAATACTCCTTGCAGACGCTCAATCAAAGTCTTATCTATCATGTTATTGAGGAACTGCAAATCATCCATACAGTTATCCAACGCCCACTTAACACAATACTTGATAAAGTCTTCTTCCAAATCCATCAAATCATTCAGATCTATAAAAGCCACCTCGGGTTCTACCATCCAAAACTCAGCTAAATGGCGAGGTGTATTGGAATTTTCTGCTCGGAAAGTAGGGCCAAAAGTATAGATTGCACCAAGAGCAGTAGCTGCTGTTTCTCCTTCTAACTGCCCACTTACAGTAAGTGATGTCATCTTGCCGAAGAAGTCGTCATCATATATTATTTTTCCTTCTTCGTCCTTTTTAAGATCATACAGGTTCTGGGTCGTCACTTGGAACATTTCGCCAGCACCCTCACAATCACTCGCTGTAATAATAGGTGAGTTAAAGTAGAAGAAACCATGCTCATGGAAATAGCGATGTATAGCCATAGCCATATTATGACGGATACGGAATACTGCGCCGAATGTATTGGTTCGCATACGCAAGTGTGCTACTTCGCGCAAGAACTCCATGGAATGCCCCTTCTTCTGTAGTGGATAGGTATTGTCGGCTACGCCTAGTACTTCAATTTCACGTGCTTGTATCTCGACCTTTTGTCCAGAACCCACAGAAGCAGTTAATTCACCATTCACGCTAATACATGCTCCAGTAGTAATGTCTTTCAAAAGATTCTCGTCAAAAGCGTCTAAATCTACGACAATCTGCACATTATGAATAATAGAGCCGTCATTCAACGCTATAAAACTAACTTTTTTGCTTCCTCGACGCGTACGTACCCAGCCTTTAACATTGACCAAAGCCCCAAAGTCCGTACGATTAAGTATGTCAATTACTTTTGTTCTACGAATAGTTTCCATAATTCTTTACTACACCATATTTATATATTAAGAGAATGAACCCATGCGCAGGAAATTCACCTCTTGTTGAGTAAGGAACCTCCAATCGCCTCGTTTCAAACCTTTCTTGGTAAGACCTGCAAAGAACACACGGTCAAGTTTTATCACTTTATACCCGAGATGTTCAAATATACGACGAACGACACGATTCTTACCAGAATGAATCTCAATACCTATATCGTTTTTCTTTATATCGTCAGCATAGGCAATCTCGTCTGCATGAATTTCGCCATCTTCCAATTCAATGCCTGATACGATTTTGTTCATATCATCTTGTGTCAGGTCTTTATCTAACTTAACACGATATATCTTTTTCTTTTCAAACTTAGGATGTGTAAGTTTTGATGCCAGTTCACCGTCGTTAGTCAGCAACAAAACACCGGTTGTATTACGGTCAAGTCGACCAACTGGGTAAATACGCTCAGGGCAAGCACCTTTTATAATATCCATCACAGTCTTACGAGCCTGTGGGTCATCTGTAGTTGTCACACAATCCTTTGGTTTGTTCAACAAAACATAAATTTTACGTTCAATAGAAACGGGTTGATCATGGAATTTCACCTCATCACCACGTTTAATTTTGGTGCCAAGTTCCTTCACTACTTCACCGTTTACGGTAACGACGCCTGCCTGAATGTATTCATCAGCTTCGCGACGAGAGCAGATACCTGCATTTGCAAGGAACTTATTCAAACGAATATCATCTTCAGGCGTATATACTTCTGTATATTCTATTGGCCTGTGATTATTTGGTTTCATATAACCGCCTCTTCGCTGTTGCATGCGACCGGGTTTACCATATTGGCCACCTCCATTTGTACGAGGACGGTAAGAACGCTGTTCGCCACCTTCATTGTTATAGCGAGGATGATATAAACGCTGTTCACCATTTTCATTATTGTTGAAACGAGGACGGTAAGGGCGCTGTTCGCCACCGTCATTGTTATAGCGTGGACGGTATGGGCGCTGTTCGCCACCTTCGTTGTTATAGCGTGGACGGTATGGGCGCTGTTCGCCACCGTCATTGTTGTAACGTGGACGGTAAGGACGTTGTTCACCACCATCATTGCTGTTAAAGCGAGGACGGTAAGGACGTTGTTCACCACCATCATTGCTGTTAAAGCGAGGACGGTAAGGACGCTGTTCGCCACCGTCATTGCTGTTAAAGCGAGGACGGTAAGGACGCTGTTCGCCACCATTGTTGTAAACTCTCTGCTGACGATTTGAATTGTCTGCATTAGGATTAAAACGAGGACGGTAAGGTCTGTCGTTAGTAAAAACACGTTGTGGTCTGGCTTCACGGTTAAATCCTTCAAATTGATTTCCATCGGCAGTGCCGTTTTGTTCGGCGTTCTGCCATTTTTCATCTTCTGTAATCATTTTACAAATCTAGAATAAAATTGTTTGTAATACTGGCCTCCCGGCCAAAAAATATCTCTCGAGATTAAAAATATATACTTATTAAATACCTGTATAATTCATGGGTGTGATAGCTCGCAGTTCTTCTTTGACACTATCACTAACATTTAAACTTTCTATAAAATCATGAATAGAAGTTTCGGTAATTGCTTCATTTGTACGAGTCAGCTCCTTTAGCGCCTCATAAGGATGAGGATAAGCCTCACGGCGAAGTACTGTTTGAATGGCTTCGGCCACCACACTCCAACAGTTATTCAAATCTTCATCTATAGCCTCACGGTTCAGCAAAAGTTTGCGTAAGCCTTTTAAAGAGCTTTGAATAGCAATTAGGCTATGTCCCATTGGGACACCCACATTTCTTAACACTGTTGAATCAGTAAGATCTCTTTGCAAACGTGACACAGGCAACTTTACTGCCAAATGCTGATAAATGGCATTGGCAATACCCACATTACCCTCTGAATTTTCAAAATCAATAGGATTTACTTTGTGCGGCATAGCACTTGAACCCACTTCACCAGCCTTAATCTTTTGATGGAAATAGCCCATGGAAATATACATCCAGAAGTCTCTATCCATGTCCATAATCACTGTATTGATTCGTCTTAATGCATCAAAAACTGCAGCCAAGTTGTCGTAGTTAGAAATCTGAGTAGTAAATTGCTCTCGTCGCAAACCCAACTTTTCTTCAACAAACTTATTCCCAAAATCTTTCCAATCAAAAGCAGAATAAGCCACATGATGGGCATTAAAATTACCAGTAGCGCCACCAAACTTTGCTGTAATAGGACAAGCTTTCAACAAATCAAGTTGCTGTTTAAAACGATACACATACACCTCAACCTCTTTACCCAAACGAGTTGGAGATGCTGGCTGACCGTGTGTTTTAGCCAACATAGGTATGTCTTTCCACTCTGCAGCATATGCAGCAAGTTGGTCGATAAGTTCTTGCAATGCTGGATAATAAACTTTATCTAAAGCATCTTTCAAAGACAATGGAACAGAAGTATTGTTAATATCTTGTGAAGTCAGCCCAAAGTGAATGAATTCTTTATAGGCTTCAAGCCCACCAATCCTATCAAATTGTTCTTTCAAGAAATACTCTACTGCCTTAACATCATGATTGGTTACTTTTTCAATCTCCTTAATACGGACCGCATCTGCTTCGGAAAAATTGCTATAAATGCCTCGCAATGCTTCCAATACATTCTTATCAATTCCTGCCAACTGAGGAAGAGGAAGTTCACAAAGAGTAATAAAATACTCCACTTCCACCTGAACGCGATATTTTATTAAAGCAAATTCAGAAAAATAGGCGGCTAATGATTCTGTTTTCTCTCTGTAACGCCCATCAATAGGCGAAATAGCTGTCAATTTATCTAATTCCATGAAAAAAAATTATCCTTACTGATTATTTTAGGTTGCAAAGATAGTGATTTTTATTTTATTATTCGTATTTTTGGGTCATAAAAGTAAAAAAAGAATTAATGATAATTAAATCAACCATTTTTATACTGAAAAACATGAAATCAAAGTGTTTACTAGCGAGTGCTTTTTTGATGACTATTTTTGTGATCAACACATCTGCACAACAGTTTAAGCTCAACACATCTGGTTATTTCAACAACCAGGGAGTTGACGTCATGGCATTCAATGATTTCTACCCAGAAGGACATCAGGGTGGAGTTAGCGTATTAATGAATGGACATCGTGTAGCTACCAATGGTGATATACGTATGGAAGCGACCCCTGGCCAGTGGCAACCTGTACCTAAACAGCTGAGCCGAAAGATAGAAGGTAACCGTATTGTTACTACCCTCTGCTTCCCAGACTCAGCTCGTCATCTTACAGGGTTTAACCCTATGGTATATCCTGATTATGTGTTTAACTATACTGTCACAACCGAGGCACAAGGCACCAGCATTGTAGTGACGGTAGATTTAGATAAGCCCGTACCACAAGAACTGCTTGGCAAAGTAGGGTTCAACTTGGAATTTTTCCCAGGTTGGCTGTTTGGCAAACCTTGGGTTATGGACGGACAAAGCGGCATATACCCGCAACAGCCAAATTCTCCATTAGCTTATACTAAGCAAAACTTTGGTTTTAACGGAAATTTTCACGATGGCAAAAAGCCTTTGGCTGATCCCAAGCAACTGAATGGGACAGGATATAGTCCATTAATAGCTGACGATATCATTAGCGAGCCTTATGCTGTAGGGAAAAAATTCACCTCTCGCCCAGATGATCCTTATAGCAAACTTACTGTGGAGTCATTAACGGGAGACCTTAAGCTTTATGATGGTAGAATGAACCATAATAATGGTTGGTTTGTATTACGTAGTGAAATTGCAGCAGGTGCTACCAAAGGAGCAGTAAAATGGGTTATCACTCCTAATATTGTTCCTGGTTGGTTGTATACACCTGTCATTCAAACTTCTCAGGTAGGCTATCATCCCAATCAACCAAAAGAGGCTATTATTGAAACCGACAGTAGGGACCAAAAACGTGTGGAAGCTCTGATCATAAAAATTGACGACACTGGTGAAAAGGTAGCCAAAACCATTAATCCTACAGAATGGGGTAGATTTCTGCGTTATAACTATTTGAAAGTAGATTTTACTGATATCACAGAGCCTGGTCTTTATCAAGTGAAATATGGCACTTCCAGCTCATCCGTTTTCAGAATAGGCAAAGACGTTTATGATAGAGGCGTTTGGCAGCCTGTTATTGAGTATTTCTTACCAGTACAGATGTGTCACATGCGAGTAAACGAAAAATATCGTGTATGGCATGATGCATGCCATATGGACGATGCACTCATGGCACCAGTGGGCAATCACATTGATGGATACGACCAGCGGCCTGGTCTTACAAAATATGCTGAACGTGCTGAAGTACCCGGAGTGAATGTAGGAGGCTGGCATGATGCCGGTGATTTCGACTTACGTGTTGAATCACAAGCTGGAGAAGCATATATATTAACGATGGCCTACGAAGCTTTCAACCCTGATATTGACGTAACTGCCATTGATCAAATTAATCACGTGACAGAAATACATCAGCCTGATGGGAAGAACGATGTATTGCAGCAAATAGAGAACGGTGCACTGACTGTGGTAAATAGTTATATAGCATTGGGAAGACTTTATCGTGGTATCATTTGCAATAGTTTACGACAATATGCCATGCTGGGCGATGCTGCTGCAATGACCGATGGTGTCAAGGGTAATGAAGATGATCGCTGGATATTCACAGAAGACAATCCTGGCAGAGCATTGAGCACTGCTGCAGAATTAGCAGCAGTATCTAGGGTACTGAAAGGATTTAACGACACACTGAGTGTACATTGTTTAGACATTGCAACTGCCATTTACGAACAAACAGAAGTTAATGAAGGCCTGATAAGCGGGAAATTGCATACTGCAGTAGAATTGTATCTTACTACAAAACAACAGTCATATTTAGACTATATACTCGACAACCAACAAGTAGTAATGCAACAGATAGCACGTACAGGATGGTACATGGCTAGAGTGGCAAAGATCATTGAAATGCAAAAAGACAAGCGTTCAAGGCAATTTACTACTGCTTTTAAAGCAGCATTGGCTGCTCAAAAAGAAAAGCTTGATAAGCAGGCAGCAGAGACGCCTTACGGTGTGCCTTACCGTCCAAGCATCTGGGGAGCTGGCTGGGATATTCAACGCTTCGGCTATGAATATTATTTCCTGAATGCATCTTATCCAGAAATATTCCCGAAAGATATCATCTATAATGCATTGAACTTTATTTTGGGTTGTCACCCTGGATCTAATCAAGCTTCGTTTGCTTCAGGCGTTGGTGCACAATCAGCGACTGTAGCTTATGGCCTGAACCGTGCAGACTGGAGCTATATTCCCGGTGGTGTAGTTTCTGGCACGGCATTGATACGTCCTGATTATCCAGAGCTGCTAACCTTCCCATTTTTGTGGCAACAAACTGAATATGTATTAGGTGGCGGTTCATCTCACTACATGTTCCTGGCTCTGGCAGCACAACAAATTAGCAAGAAATAATACAATTATAACCATGAAATTTTTTAAAACTTTGTGCTTTATGGTATTTGTTGGCAATGCACTCAATTTGAGTGCTGCCAACATTTCCATGGACATCCTGGATTGCAAAACAGACGCTATATCCTACAATGACCAACGACCTTCTATTGAAAAACGTTTATTCAGATCTGTTGCAGTAGAGCAAACCATCAAACAGATGCAAGCCAAACTTACAAATCCGAAATTGGCTTGGATGTTTAGCAACTGTTTCCCTAACACGCTGGATACTACAGTGCATTTTAGTAAAGATGCTACAACTGGTAAACCAGACACATTTGTTTATACCGGCGATATTCACGCCATGTGGCTACGTGATTCTGGTGCTCAAGTATGGCCTTATGTTCAATTGGCAAATCAAGATAACAATTTGAAGGAAATGGTAGCAGGCGTCATTAATCGTCAATTTGCCTGTATAAACATTGACCCGTTTGCCAACGCTTTCAACATGGAGCCCATCATAGGTGGAGGTGATTGGAAAAGCGACATGACAGAAATGAAAGATGAACTACACGAGCGCAAATGGGAAATCGACTCTTTGTGCTACCCCATCCGACTGGCTTATGAATATTGGAAGGTGACGGGCGATACAAGTATATTTGATGCTGTATGGATAGAGGCCGTACAAAATATACTCAAAACATTCCATGACCAACAACGCAAGGAGAACAAAGGCAGCTATCAATTTATGCGACGGACTGAGCGCCAATTTGACACCATGAGTAATGATGGATGGGGAGCCCCTATTAAGCCTGTTGGTTTAATAGCCTCTGCCTTTCGTCCCTCAGACGATGCAACAGTTTTCCTCTTTTTAATACCTTCTAACTTCTTTGCTGTTAATGTATTAAACAAAGCAGCAGAAATTCTCATTACTGTAAACAAACGTAGTGATTTGGCAGCTCAGTGTACAGCTTTGGCCAATGAAGTACAACAGGCTTTACAGAAATATGCGATTTACGACCATCCTAAGTACGGCAAAATGTATGCGTATGAAGTAGATGGTTTCGGCAATTATTTACTAATGGATGATGCCAATGTACCTTCCCTGCTTTCAATGGCCTATTTAGGACTGGTAGATATCAATGACCCAATCTACCAAAATACCCGTCGCTTTGTATGGAGCAACGACAATCCTTATTTCTTCCGTGGGAAAGCAGGCGAAGGTATAGGCGGACCGCATGTAGGACACGATATGCCCTGGCCAATGAGCATTATGATGCGAGCTTTTACTTCGCAAGATGACCAGGAAATTAAGCAGTGTATCAAAATGCTAATGGATACAGATGCTGGCACAGGTTTCATGCATGAGTCTTTCCACAAAGACAATGCAGCTAACTTTACCCGAGCTTGGTTCGCTTGGCAAAATACGCTCTTTGGCGAGTTGATAATTAAACTGGTAAATGATGGTAAGCTGAATTTATTGAACAGCATTGATTGATTTGCAAAAAAAAATGTGTAACTTCGCCCCCGATTTAACGAAAACAAGACAAGATTAGATGGAAACATTTTGGATCAAGGCCGTTCAGTTGATGCTGAGCCTTTCATTGCTGGTAGTAATTCACGAAGGCGGTCATTTTCTTTTTGCAAAATTATTCAAGACGAGGGTCGAGAAATTTAGATTGTTCTTCGACCCTTGGTTCACGTTATTAAAATTCAAACCTAAAAATAGCGAAACTGAATATGGTGTGGGATGGATACCATTAGGCGGCTACGTTAAAATAGCCGGTATGATTGACGAATCCATGGACACAGAACAAATGAAACAACCTGCTCAACCATGGGAATTTCGCGCCAAACCAGCATGGCAGCGTTTGCTTATCATGATTGGTGGCGTGTTGTTTAATTTCCTATTAGCTCTTTTCATCTACTCAATGATTCTATTTGCCTGGGGCGATTCATACATCCCCGTGCAAAAAGCTCCATTGGGCATGCAATTCAACGAAACAGCTCATAATGCAGGATTTCAAGATGGAGACATACTTATTTCTGCTGACGGGAAACCTTTTGAACGTATGGGAACCGACTTGCTAATGAGCGTTGTGGACGCAAGGCAGGTAACAGTTTTGCGCAATGGTCAAGAAGCCTCTGTGTATATTCCTGAAGACATGATTAATCGTCTGATGGAAGATAGTGTTACATTCACTGGTTTCCGCATGCCATTTGTAGTGGATAGTCTTATCGCAGGTTCTCCTGCAGTGGTAGCTGGGATGCAGCCAGGCGACAGCATCATAGCACTGAATGGACAAAGCCCTTTGGCATATGATGATTTTATGAAGACAATGCAGCAATGTCGAGATGCAAAAAACGAGAATCACGACGTCACGCTGACCTACATGCGTAAAGGAGTGAAACATGAGGTGACGCTGACTACTGATGATGACTACAAAATTGGTGTTTATCCTGTTACAGCTACATCAAAATTGTTACCTATCGTCAAAACTGAATATGGCTTTTTTGCATCATTCCCTGCAGGCATTTCCCTGGGTGTAAATACTTTAAAAGGCTACGTAAACCAATTGAAATATGTTTTCTCTAAAGAGGGCGCTAAGCAATTAGGAGGTTTTGGTACCATTGGTAGCATCTTCCCAGCTTCATGGGATTGGCATCAATTCTGGTATATGACTGCGTTTTTAAGTATCATCTTAGCCTTTATGAACATCCTGCCAATTCCAGCATTAGATGGTGGACATGTATTATTCTTACTCTACGAAATCATTGCCCGCCGCAAGCCAAGTGACAAATTCATGGAACGTGCTGAGATCTTGGGAATGGCAATATTATTTGGCCTGCTGATTTGGGCAAACTTGAATGATGTAATTAGATTTTTATTTTAATATTGAATATTAGGAAGATAATAGGTGTGACTTTATTAATGCTGATATCTTTACCATCGTTTGGCAAAGATAATTTGAAAGCATTATATGATTCACTGGATTATTCAGTGGCTCATAAAGACATGTATGCGCAAGAGAAAATCAAACGCATCAACGAAATTCGAAGCGCCCTTTCCTATGCTAACTTAAGTGATGTCAACAAGTTTGTAGTATATAACCAACTCTACAACGAATACTGGAAATTCGACCTTGACTCAGCCATACATTATGCTCGATTGGAAGTTGAGACAGCCAACCGCATGAATGACAAATACCGCCAGGTTCAAGCAGATTTCCAATTAGCTACCTCGTATGCTATGCATGGCATGTATTTACAAGCTGAGCAAATACTAAGCAAACATAGTATGGAAACTATCCCAAAGGATCTTAGGGCTGAATACTATAATGCTAACATACAATTTCTGCAATATTACCTATACACATCAGATTCACCTGAAGATGCTAAGGCACAAAGCAACTATCGTGACTCGCTCTATGCCACACAAGACCAATCATCTATAGAATATAGACTCAATCTGGTTGATCGAATGCCATCTGAAAAGGAGCGATTAGATGGTTATAAACACTTATTAGAGTTAGTTGAAAAAAACTCGCCAATGTACGCACGTATAACCTACAATATTGGTACAATATATGCACAACAAGGTAATCGTGACGATGCTAAGAAATATCTAATACGCTCTGCTCTATCAGACATATATAACGTAACCCGTGAGAACCAGTCCATTTATGAATTAGCCCGTTTAGAATACGAAGATGGCAATTATGCCCGTGCTTACCGCTATGCCCAATCTTCCTTTGAAGATGCTATTAAAGCAGGCATACAGTTCCGAGTAACTCAGGTATCAAATTTTTATTCTATCATAACGGATGTTTATCAACGACGCGAAGCGAGCGACAAACAATCACTCATTAATATCATCGTTCTGAGTGGAATATTATTGGTGTGTCTAGTAATAGCTGTAGTCTACATTTTTAAGCAGCTGAAGAAGATTATGCGTATCCGAAAGGACTTGGCTGACAGCAATAATGAACTGCAAAGGCTCAATGAAACGTTGAATGATATGAATGCCCAACTGCATTCCAGCAACTCATTATTACAAGAGAACAACAGTATCAAGGAACAATACATTGGACAGTTTTTTAACATTTGCTCAGGTTATATAGATAAAATTGGTGACTACCAAAACGTGCTATATCGCCTGGCCGTTAACAAGCATTATGACGAATTGGTAAAGAAATTGCGCTCCACTACTTTGATTGATTCTGAAACAGAAGCCCTATATCAGCATTTCGATACAATTTTCTTGAATTTGTTCCCTACCTTTGTTTCTGATCTGAATGCATTGTTAAAAGAAGATGAACAAATTGTACTTAAGCAGAACTCTCTTCTCAATAAAGAACTACGAATTTATGCATTACTCCGGCTGGGTATAACCGATAGCGAAAAGATTGCCAACTTCCTTCGCTGCTCTACTAGCACTATCTATAATTACCGAACAAAGATGCGTAATCGTGCCATTGACAAGAACACATTTGAGGACATTTTTATCAATAAATAGCCTAATATATTTTTACAAATTATCTACATTTTTTCTCATCACAATCTATACTATCTAATTGTAAATAAATATATTAAACTTTTAATCAATCTACATTTTTATATTGATTATTCACACGTACGCGTAAGTTCGTTATTTTTGCTTAACGGAAATGTGGTATAATACCGCTAGAGTTATTTAATTTTCGATTAAACTTTTAATACCTTTCGTATGGAGAATACCATGATTAAAGTCGGTCTTATTGGATTTGGCAGAATGGGCCGCTTTTATTTACACGAGTTCCAAAGAAACAAAAATTGGCAAGTTACTTATATTTGTGATCCCTTCGAAAAAGCACAAGAAATGGCACGCGATTATTGCCCTACCGCCAAAGTAACCGGCAACGAGGATGATGTATTCAATGATCCAGAAGTTGATGTAGTTGCTCTCTGCGCTTTGGCAGACTCTCGCAAGAACCAAATCTTAAAAGCATTGGCCCATGGCAAGCACATCATCTCAGAAAAGCCAATAGCCATGAAACCTGAGGACGAATGGGAGCTTGTGAAAACTGTTAGCGAAAGCGACCGTTTGGCCACTGTCAATCTATACCTCCGTAGTTCATGGTATCACCACCAGCTTAAAGCATTTATTGACGAAGGTGAATTAGGGGAACTGGCCATCATCCGCATCTGCCACATGACACCAGGTTTAGCACCAGGCGAAGGACATGAAGCCGAAGGTCCTTCTTTCCATGATTGTGGTATGCACTATTGCGACATTACACGCTGGTATGCACAAAGTGAATTCAAAACAATGCATTCACAAGCCATGCGCATGTGGAATTATAAAGACCCATGGTGGCTACAGGCTCATGGCACATTCGACAATGGTATTGTTTACGACATAACACAGGGGTTCGTTTATGGACAGATGTCGAAAGACCAAACCCATAATTCCTATATTGATTTAATTGGTACGCATGGTATAGCACGCATGACACATGACTTTAAAACTGCTACAGTAGAGTTGAGAGGTATCACAAAAACCGTCACCATCAACAAACCTTACGGGGGTAAAAACATTGATGTAATGATAGAAAAATTTGCTCAGAGCATACGCAATGGCAAATTAGACATGACTTTGCCATCTCTTCGCGACTCTGCTATAGCTTCACAATTCGCTTGGGATTGCTTAGCCGATGCACGTACACACGACCTACCTGCAATTGGAGACCTTGACACATTAGAACAAATTCGCTATCGCCGTGCCCATATGACAAACGGCTACGGCTTGTTGCATCAAACGGTCAGCAAATAAATTATCTTTAAACTATAAAACGAATTTAATTATGTCAAACTTATCAAGAAGAAGTTTCCTGAAAACTGGAGCAGCTGCTCTGGCAGGATTCACAATTGCGCCTAACATCATTTTAGGCAAAAGTCACGGGCATGCTGCACCAACTGATAAGCTTAATATTGCCGCTGTAGGTGTGGGTGGACGTGGAGCAAGCGTCCTTAAAGGCATGGAAGCAGAAAATATTGTTGCCATTGCTGATGTTGACTGGGGATATGCAAAACCTGTACTAGACAGATATCCTAACGCTAAAAAGTATAAAGACTATCGCAAGATGTACAGTGAGATGGGTAACAGTATAGACGCGGTAATGGTAGCAACTGCAGACCATACCCATGCTATTATAGCAGCTGAAGCTATTACCATGGGAAAGCATGTGTATGTAGAGAAACCACTAACCCACTCTATTTATGAAGCTCGTCTTCTGAAGAAATTAGCAGAGAAATATAACGTGGCTACCCAAATGGGTAACCAAGGATCTTCAGGTGAAGGCACCCGTAAAGTTATTCAATGGGTACAGAATGGTGAAATTGGCACTGTAACAAAAGTAGAAGCAAGCACTAACCGCCCAATTTGGCCTCAAGGTCTGAACCGTCCTACTGCCATCAATAAAGTACCTAAAACACTTGACTGGAATCTGTTCCTTGGTCCGGCAAAGTTCCGTGATTTCAATTCAGTTTATCATCCATGGAATTGGCGTGGATGGTGGGATTTTGGTACAGGTGCACTAGGTGATATGGCATGCCACATCTTACATGGTGTATATGAAGCTCTGCAGCTTGGCTATCCTACTCAAATACAAGGTAGTTCTACCGCATTGCTGACAGACTGTGCTCCATCTGCTCAAACTATCCGTATGATATTCCCTGCACGTCCAAACTTGCCAAAACAAGCAATGCCACAAGTAGAAGTTACATGGTATGATGGCGGTTTAAAGCCAATGCGTCCTGAAGGCATGCCTAAGGGTAAAGAATTGGAAGTAGCCGGTGGTTGCACTATACTGCATGGCACAAAAGACACCTTGATTTATGGTTGCTATGGTCGTGAGCCTTGGTTGTTATCAGGTCGCACTCCTACTTATACTCCTGGCAATCATGAAACGACTGAGAAAGATCACCAAACAGATTGGATTCGTGCTTGCAAGGAAAATGGTGCAAGTCGCATGAAGAGCTGGTCAGATTTTTCTCGTTCTGCAGGTCTTACAGAAATGGTAGACATAGGCGTTTTAGCTACTCGTCTGCAAGGGCTAAATCAAGTCTTAGATTGGGATGGCGAGAACATGAAGCTCACCAACATAGACCCCAATGCTACGGTTCGTATCATGAAGGCAAGCAACTTTAGTGTGAAAGATGGGCATCCAACTTTCAACAACGAGTATGCAGATCCAGTAAATGCTTTAGAATTTGCCAATGAGCTTATCAAGCATACTTATCAGAACGGCTACAAGTTGCCGGATATGCCTTAAACAATTCAGAAATAATTATTTAATGTTTAAAGTTAATAGTAATTTATAAAAAAATGAAGAAAAGTTTATTTACAGTTGCAGGCTGCATGGTAATGGCAGCTACATTTACCGCTTGTGGTGGTCAGCAAAAGAAAGCTGAAGACAACGCTGCTGAAGCAGCAACTACTACTACAATTAATGTTTCAGTTACTCCTAACGGTCCAGAGTCTCAAGCGCTGGAGTTACCTACCGATGCAGATGGTTACATCACCATCTTCGATGGTAAGACTATGAATGGATGGCGTGGTTACGGCAAGGATCAAGTACCTGCACGTTGGACTATTGAAGACGGATGCATTAAGTTTAACGGAACTGGCACTGGCGAAGGTCAAACAGCTGGTGGTGGTGACCTGATTTTTGCTCATAAATTTAAGAATTTCGAACTTACTTTCGAATATAAAATTTCTAAAGGCGGTAACTCTGGTATCTTCGTATTAGCACAGGAAGTACCTGTAGAGGGCAAACCTGGCGAATTTGAGCCAATTTATATTTCAGCTCCAGAGTACCAGGTGCTTGACAACCAAAACCACCCAGACGCTAAAATGGGTAAGGATGGCAACAGACAAGCAGCTTCTCTGTATGACATGATTCCTGCTAAGCCACAGAATGCAAAACCTGCTGGTGAATGGAACACTGGTTCAATCATGGTATTCAAAGGCACCGTTCTGCACCAACAAAATGGTGAAAATGTAGTAGAGTATCACTTGTGGACTCCACGTTGGACAGAAATGTTGCAAGCAAGTAAGTTCAGTGAAGAGGCTTGGCCTTTGGCATTCAGCTTGCTGAATAACTTGGGTGGTGACAATCATGAAGGTTTCATTGGCTTCCAGGATCATGGTGATGATGTTTGGTTCCGCAACATCAAGGTAAAGGTTATGGATTGATTCTAATCTTCATTACAACAAATATCCCCGCCCTTTCGGGCGGGGATATTTTGTATAACAAGTATTTCAAAAGTCACTATTTTTGAACGCATTTTTTTACTTACCAGTCCTTCTAATCAATATACTAAAAACCAATACTTCGACTAGTAATAAGCAGGTTGGTATAATCACCCATACTATAGTTTCATAAACCATAGATAATAATAAGCAAATACCCATAATACCCATAATAATATTCATGCCCCTAACTTGAGTTACAACCAACTTTAATTGTTTCAACGTCGTAATACGAATAGATGGATTTATCAATCGTGGCCGATAAGCAGAAAAGGCTAATAAAAGCATCACAAAAGTCCAAGCAACTGTAATAATGATAAGCGTCAAGGGATCACCCACGTTATCCACCTCACCATCGAGTCTTATGTGCAAAGCCACATCTTTACCTTCCGACAAGCGCCAAAGAAACGCAGCTAGTACCCACATTGCTATCAACAAAAGGAAAGCAATAAACTCTAGGATTCTGTCAGTCCATGTCACAGGCAGCTGAACACTATATATCTCCGAAGGCCTTTGCCCATTAAACATTTTTATCCAGTTCATTGTTTTTCTTTTTTCTTAATCTACCACTTTTGCGCAACGCCTCACTGATAATCCATTGTAGCTGACCATTAGTAGATCGAAACTCATCTTCAGCCCAGGCTTCAATTGCGTTCATTGTCTCCGCATCGACACGCAGCACAAAGCTTTTGGTCATGTTTTCCTTCTTTGACATGCTTAGGTCGATTCTTTAATTAATGATTTAATGTACCGGCATTCACAACTGGTTGTGCAGCATCATCGCCACAAAGCACAACCATGAGGTTGCTCACCATAGCAGCCTTCTTTTCATCATCAAATTCTACCACCTCTTCTGCAGAAAGCTTTTCAAGTGCCATTTTAACCATTGATACAGCTCCCTCAACTATTTTCTCCCGAGCTGTTATGATAGCAGCAGCTTGTTGACGGCGCAACATTACAGCAGCAATTTCAGGAGCATAAGCTAAATAATTGATACGCGCCTCAACAACTTCAATACCTGCCAAAGCCAAGCGTTCATTGAGTTTATTTTCCAACTGTTGATTAATCTCATCACCGCCTCCACGAAGCGTCAATTCTTGACTTTCATCATCTGTATCGTCATAGGCATACTGACCTGCTACTTGACGTAATGCAGCATCGCTTTGGACTTGAACGAATTGCTCAAGTGCTTTCATCATGCCAGAGACACCAGCAGATATTTGGTCGGCTTTAATATTACTCTGCGCCATGGTTTGTGCATCAATTTCGAACATAGCCTTATATGTATCCTTCAATTTCCACACCAACACCAAACCTATCATTATAGGATTTCCCATTTTATCATTTACCTTAATAGGTTGTGCATCAAGATTTCTTGCGCGCAATGACAATTTTTTGCTTGTCACAAAAGGATTAATCCAGTAATACCCAGTTTTTGTAAAGGTGCCTCGATACTTCCCAAAAAAGGTCAATACGCGTGCCTCGTTAGGCTCAAGCATAATAAACCCAGCCCACAAAAAAAACGAGACTATGAGTACCAAAGGACCGGCAAGAATAAGCCACCAGTTACCATAAAGGATAAACGATACTATGGCAGCAATACCTGCAATAGTTAACAACAAATTAAAGAACAGCATTCCGAAGCCATTCATGGTAGTACCTTGATAATTGATTTCTTTTGTTTCCATTTTATTGAAATTTTTTAATGTATTCCATCTATTGAAAATTGATATTATTTTGATATCACAAAGATAGCATAAAAATATCGATATATCCAAATATTTTTTTATTATTTTCGCTGCTTAATAGCATATTTATAATAAGACAACTGATTAATATCTATAAATGAAAGGTACTATAAACACTAACTAGATAAAAAATAATGCCCTTGTAATTAATTATTACAAGGACATTAAAATATAATAATATAAAAACGAGATCTTTTAAAAATCTTTCTCCAAGTATCTAAAAGTAGTATTACCAATCGAGAAATAGTTACCATGGCTCAATGGTTCAGAATGCCCTTGAAGTAAAGGTCTTCCATTATATAACACGCCTTTTTCCAGAGCCTTTAATCTGACAGTGCCATTTCTGAGATAGATTTCGGCATGAACAGGTGCCACATTACCAGAGATATCCCATGATAGATGAATAGAACAATCAACCGACTGTCCAAGTGTTACCACGGACGAAGGATCGGCTCGAAGCCATTTATAAAGAGCGATGTCCATTTGTTTAATAGCACCACTTGTCTGCAAGAAATAATGTTCAGACATTGGCGTTTCAAAAGCGATACAGATGGCCAAAACAGTTGTTGTAAACAAGAAGCTAATTAACAAGTATAGACGAAAATCTACCAATGTATCATGATATATCAACATCCACATATACATGGAGACAATTCCCAACAAGCAAGCTGCTGCCAGCCAAATCGAACGAATACGAACACGAGTATGCCAAGTAACACAACACATGATAACGCCCGTCATTAATATCCATGGAATCCAATCAAGCAAAATTAAATTGGTCTTAATACCGAGCATAACAGCAACAATACAATTGATCAAGAAAATAAAATACCCTAATGCACCAGCAACACATGCACGAACAAGCACATTAACGGCTCTATTCTGCCATCTAACATTTCGCAACGAAAGAATAGACAAAAATAGAGTAACAAAAAAGGCAACAGAAAAGCCGAATGATGGTTGATAATCCAAGTGAACAGAGTTATCAATCAAAAATCTATTAGCTTCAGGTGTACCTGGCTCAATATCATTCACAAAGAATAGAATACTTGTAAGAAATTCATTATTAAAGAAATGCACACGCGCCATAAAGAACAGCCAAGCAAATAGTCCCGCCAAAATACCAGCTAAAATCCATTGCATATAGAAAGTTGCGTTCCTAACATCCAATAAATTATGAGAATTATAATAATGTGAGCCATGTTTACAGTTACGGCTATGCTCTGGGCATTGATAGCCATTATCATCCCAACATTCTTTATGCATAGTATGGCTGCATTTAGTAACCACCTCATCTCCAATCTGGAAAGGAGCCTTACATAAATAACATAATTCGGACACCAATACTCCATCTTTACTCATCTGAGGACCTTGATAACGTATCACATGTTTATGAAGGAAGATCTGATAACGTATCCAAGGTACAACTATTTGAAGAGCAAGCCAAATGGCTAAACAAAGTAGAAAAGCCACGAGCAATCCTTCTGCAAATACTTTATTTATATCTTTTCCACCAATAATGATAGGGTAAAATACACTACCAAAAGAATATTCAACTCGACAGGTGGAGATTATTTCATCAGTATCCTTATTAATAAAATCTAAATTAAGCGACATTCGATTACCTCGGAACACCTTATTATCTGGCATCACAAAATAAAACTTATAATCGTCATAATCAATCTGATGATCATGCATAAAGTCATCTCTTAGAGCTTTCCAGTTAAAAGAAGATTGAAAGAGACCATTAGTCTGGTTGCACAACAAGCGCAAAACCCCTAACTCCTGTTGACTACCATAACTTTCTTCAGACTCAAAAGAGTGAACATTATTAGCGTTTGACCCACCATTATTAGAATATTTAGTAAAACTTATTGTCACGTTGTTTTCAACTAATAACGGAGCTAACTCTGCCAAACCTTGCTGCACATTAAAATGACGAGGGTCAAGAGGACGATCCCCATCATATGTATCACCAGCAGATAGAATGATTACACCCTTATGCTCTGCATCTGCAAACACACTGGTAGAATCTGTCACCTCTTTAAGTTTTTCAAGGACAGATCGATATAGATATATATAAGGTTTAGCATCACTCTTAAAATAATTGTCAAGAATATAATCGGTTGCTTGATATGTTTCAGAGACTTGATCACCCTGCATAAAGGCCACGTATAAGAGTTCTGGTCCAAGCAAAGCTCTGGCTTGCCTTACAGCATCAAGTTCACTATCCACCACATTTTGAGGAAGGCTAAGATCTATCAACATTAAAATCTTAACATGATAAGATAACATTTCTTCTTTGGCTATATTCTCAATCTTAGTAAGAATAGGTGGGCGCTTGTCGTCTATCATCACCCCCCTGGTCAATCCAGCTTTTTGGCTCACACGAACACTAACGGCAGCTGTATCAGACAGTTCAACAGTAGCAGTCGCACTATTATATTTTACCGTCACATTCATGTACTTATAGTCATCCGAATATTCTAAATTGTTTACCTCGCAGTCCACATGCTTTTTTTCGACAATACTGTCAAGCTTAGTCAACATCGAATTAATGTCAGGAACCTGTTGACCTTCACACGCTCCTATTGCACATGCCAACATGCACAAACAACCAAGTCCTATATATCTTATCAACTTCCTCATCTTTAGTTTACATTAAAGCTTAATAGCTATCTATAACTAGCATTTACCTCTTCATATTGTAGGGTAATCTTGCCTACCTCCAGCCATATCTTTCAGTTTTTTAGCCTGTTCTCGCATCTTTTTTAACGTATTTAAGCGAGCCATCAACATGTTAAAAAACATCATCAAAATGGCCACCGCAGCAAATCCAATAAGCCAATCTTTTATACGTTCAATTATAGGTTTATAAACAGCTTGTTGTATTTTTTCCGAGACCACTTTCAATTCTATAAATTTACTCTCAACCCTATTCATACGTTCAGAGAGATTTGGAATATCAATTGCAGCCTGCTTGGCTAAATTATATTGCGCCTGAACATCTGCAAAAAGCAATTGTTCTGATGCTTTTAATTTATCCAACTGAGCAGCCAGTTGAGGCAGCAACGAAAGTTCCATAGCCTGATTGTAAAGACTGCTATAGGCAGAATCTTGACTAAACAAGAACACTTCAGCATGGCTAAATTCTGCAATCTTGTCGAAAGACTGACGCAAAGCAGCAATAGATTCTGAGGCTGTCTGTTGCAATTGTTGCACTTCTGACACCTTATTCAACAAAGAATCATCTGCAGCTATATATGTTTGTACAGCCTGCTGATAGGTATCCCACCTGGTACCAAACGACTGTATAGTCTTTTCTAAAATGCCGATGTCATTTGAAATAGATTGTAATTGCCCCTCCATCAAAGGATTATTGTAATCTATATTAAGCTTCGCATTGCTCCTAAGATAGAGTTGGCTTACTTCTTCCTGAAAAAGTAAAAGACGTGTTTCTATCTCATAGGGACTTATGTGAGCCTCATCCTCATATGTCTGTGCCCATCCACTTAATGGGAACAACAGCCACATAGCCAAGATAAAACACTTTACTTTCATAATTTGCAATTATTCTTAAAATACTGCTGTGCTTCACGGAACACATTCAAAGCTTGGCGTTGCTCATCATTCATTATGCCATGCGTATTCACAAGTTCATCAATCTCTGCAACTATAGCATCACAACTGGCAATAATATCACGACGTTCAATAATGTCGCCTGTAAGTAACCATCTAGAAACCAAGTTATCAATTTGATGGGCTTTGGAAAGCAGAAGGTGAGGATCTACGCCTTCAGCAATCATATTTCCACCAGCAGTATGGACCAAAGAGCATTCCAAAGCAGCAATTTCGCTAACGCAATCATTGTATTCTTCCCATGCTTGGTTAACAGCCGGGCAGTTGCTGGTTCCCTTATGAAGAGGAAATTGCTGAATAAACAATCCTTTCATTTCTGTAAAAACATTGAGCAAATCTTCTGTCGCCACCTTTCCTGTTCCAAATCGATTTTTAATTGACTCTGCACCTTTCTTGGCACTGTCAACAGCATTCTGAGCTGCTGTTAAATCTTCTTCCAACCCGAAACACGGATCACGGGCTATCAAAATTTGATACTGAATATTAAGGTCAGTAGAAAAAGAAATCTCGTAATGATCAGGGCGACCTACTCGTGTATTCTTTTTATCCAGCAGTAAGATGTCATGTAACGTAACTTTCACCATGTCACGCTTACCGACAATATCGAACTTCTGCTCAACTACATCGTTAATTAACTTATAAGGGACTGGTACAGGCTGAAGTCCTTCAACATAAATCCAACGGTTAAACACATGGTCTTTGCGAGGCACAGGTATTGACCGTTTAAATTTTTTTGAAAGTCTAATCTTTGTGTCAGGATTTCCCTCGGTTACGTAGGGCAACAATGCTGGCCGCAACTTGTCATTCCATAAAACTGGTTTGTAACGAACTTGATCCCAAAACACAAATATAGAGCGATAGGAAATCAAACTCACTGTAAGGGTATTTTCACCTTCATTAAAGATGAATTTTACCATCAGATCCTTGTCACTTGCATCTTTAGAAAGCGTCAAGTGATCAGTATATGTTGACAAATGACTCACAGTGATAGTCTTCACTGTCTGTGAGCAAACATTCTGTATCAACATACATAGACATCCTATCAATATTAACCTTTTAATCATTCCATTCATTTCAATCTATTGATTAAAAAAAATCCAACCATTAGGTTCACCCTGTCTCACTACCCACAGAGCCACTTTCATATCTTCAGGGTATGGTGGTTCCTGCACCGCATGGTATATCTCATAACGCAAATAATCTGCAATTCTCAACACCCCCCACACCAAATCAGTATATGTATCCGCCATATTAATACAAACACGACCTGCGAAATCACCAAAATACCTTATATTAGGATGCCATGGATGCGGAATTGGTTTACCTCGTTCATCTTCCGTAAGAAATCTGAAAACAGGCGGTGCATCTACAGATGGATAACCATCAGGCAGTTCGATACTCAACCAATATCCAGTCTCAAATTGAGGTGCATTGCAAGCACCAGGCTCATTGAGATGCTCTACATCATCGACGCCACTAATACTCTTCAGCCGATAATATACCAAGTATTCAACTGGCATACCAGCTTCATTGAATCTTTTCACCTCATAGCTAATATCTTGCCTTCCAACCAGCCTCTTCTCTATCAGCTGCCATTCT
Organism: Bacteroidaceae bacterium; assembly: GCA_024682035.1. Lineage (GTDB taxonomy): Bacteria > Bacteroidota > Bacteroidia > Bacteroidales > Bacteroidaceae > Bacteroides. Next base: position 21,679 of record JAIKZS010000166.1, on the reverse strand, counting down.
GCATACAACCTTCTATTTCTTCCGCTGATCATATTTTTGGCTCCTAACTATACTACTAACCCTCCATTACGAACAATTATCCAGGAAATGGATCTGGTACTAAGAACAACTTATCACCATTGTTCACTTGATAATCCTTCAAAGTCTGGTCAGTTTTGCCAATACGTGGGCGCAACACCCTCACCTCATTGATTGCAGGATCTTCTTTTCCAAAAAAGTAATCTAAAGGAGCACCTGTCTGATCAATGGAAGGAAAATCGAAAATCAATCTTCCGTCGCTTCCTACAGCATGCCTCAAGTTCGTCATTAGCTGACTCAGTGGAGCATCAGGATTCATCACCCTAAATCTCACCATCTTATTCTTATAAGATATATCTAAAAAGAAATCATCCATAATCGTAAAATCTTTATTCTACATTTATCATAACAGAAATAGGATAAATATTGGCACTGCGGACCTCAATCATTTTCTGTATCAATATTTCAACTTGTTTAATTTTATCGATAAAGCTACGAATCACAAACGAATTATTCGTCAACATTATCTCAACCAATATTTCATATCCGCAAGATCTAATTTCCGGCTTTTGTCTGCGGCTTACACAAATACTTTTGACCATATCTCGCGTAATGCCGTAGTGAGTAAGCAATTCATTGTAGCAGAAAAATTTAATATCTGCAGGTGTAACTATGCGATCTTGTGTAGCCATATAATAGCTCGACATGCTCAAATCGGCAGCCCGCTCCTTTATTTCATTCATGCCTAATACAGGGGCTGCAATTTGACGTGTTTTGGCTGTATCAATACCGGAAGGAGACACAAATTTGCTAGTATCTTTGAGTGAACTATTCACCACAGAGCCACTAGTAGTCAGATAACTAACATCCACGCTAAAATCATCTCGATTATTCACGTTAATTGGACGCAAAACCAGATAAACACCTGGGGTTATTTTTATTTTGTCTTTACTAACCGCATCAATCAACGATAACAAAACATTTTGCAAATTCAAAATAGTCTTATCATTATAACCTTCAGGAAGGTTGCGAAATGCTGTAAAATCTGAACGATACCTAACCACCAGAGCATTGAGAAGTCCTATTAAACGGCTTTGATCAAAACGGTCGGCAGCCACTCTTCGAACATCAATAAGTGCATCTGCGTAAAGCTGCTCCTCAGCAGGGCGAATTGCATGCAAAAACTGCTGTCCTGTTTGTATTTCGTCAGAATTACTACCAACAATCCTCACGACGGGTGATGCCTTTGAGAGTGTCACAGTATTCTTCCTAGCATTGACCAGAACCGCGGTATTTAAAAAGAAATTTCCTTTATCAAACACAAAACGGTCACTAATACCAGAAAACTCAAATACTAAATCCACTGTTTCTGTCTCAATCGGCAACTTAGATTTGTCTGTCTTTTTTATGAAAAACATTCTAACATTTTGACGGGCAAACAAATCCATACAAGTAGCAGATGCATTATATGTCTGTGTATGATTATAAAGTATAGTATCCAATCCAAAGCAGTCATTTAGTGGTAGCTCACTATAATCCCATGGTTTTGCTAATCGCAAAGTCTGCCCATTTAAAGTCACCTTCAAATCCTGAAACCAATTATTTTTTACAGAGAAACACAATCCAGAGAGGTCCGAAACTGCATTTCTAAAAGCTAACGACACCTTCCATCTGCGCCCATCTAACCTAACAATTGAACGCACTTGTGCATTTATCACACGTGTTTTTAAAAGTGGTATAAACGTATGTGCCGTACCTTCCAACACAAACTCACTGCCTGCATCCAATTCTATCTCAGATATATCATCATCTAATGCCAACTCAACAGCAGCAGTAGCTGGAATAGCATGTCCTATTTCATATGGAACCAACAAATTGGCGAAATCCTGCAATATTTCAAGCTTAATTTCCTCCAAGTCGCTGGCCGATTCATTTGCTTGATAAGCAAGAGCGGTAATCATCAATCGCATTATAGGATCGTTCTCCAATCCCTCTAGCAAATCGCTTCTATCACTCTGTCGCCACACATTCAGTGCTTCTCGCAGCAGTTCCTCAGCCCTTTGTCTGGTTTCAAACACTGTTTGCTTCATGTCAATTCCAAATCTTTAATATATTTCTATAAACATATTCCTTTTTTGTTGCAATAATCACCCCCTTCACTGTAACATAAACTTGTCGCTCTTCGCGCATATATGTCATGCTAACAGTTACATTATCCAACCTTTTCTCATAGTTCACAATAGCTTCCTTTAATTCAGCAGCATATGTATTCATATTTCTAGAAGAGCCAGAAATTTTTTTATCGTATAATCCTTGCAAACCATACACACCGCCAGTATCACTACTATCATATACCACTCCTTCATGTTCATTAAAGATTTCGAACTTCACATTATTGAACACAAATCCGAAAAAAGGGTCTGAAGTAGCACTAAACAATGGAGTAGTGAGCAACAAATCAATTAATCCGTCAATACTACGTTTTAAGCTTCGCTCCTTAACGATTCCCGACCCCGTCACCCTCAGTGGTAATGCAATATTTGTCATAGTATCTTCAAATCAATGGAACAAACGGTTCTTCTTCACTCTCAGGCACATACAATGCATTGAACAAATTTTCAAAAAGTTCAAAATACATTTTTTCATAAAGCGACTTACTAAGTTCGCCACTCATCTTGTCAATCTTATCATTTAATTCCAAATCTAGCTGATCACCCTTCTCTTGCAACAAATCAGTCAAATGCTTCTCAAGCTCAGTTTTTAGCGTTTCATTAATATAAGCAGTTAACGACTCAGTTTGACGTTGCAATTCTGTTTTCAGCTCCTCCTTCATGTCAGCTAACAATTGTTCTATCAGCTCAGGATGCAAACTATTATAGAGTTCACTCTTAGCTTGTGCCAACAAAGCCTCATAGTCGATGGTATTATCCTCAAGCACTACGCCATCCAGCACAGTAGCTGTACCCGTGAAGAAATTGTCGAGCCATTGCATCCACATTTGGATATCAACATACGAAACCATTGGCACTTCTATAGCTTTCTCCTGATGAGGTGACATCACATAATAGTCAATGGCCTGCGCAATTTCTTGCATCAAGGTTACAAACCCCTGCACACTGCCACGCATATCATATCCTTTCAATAAAAACAAATAGTGAAGCAAAGCTCTTTTTCCCTCTCCTTCTTCAAGATTTGGATGATGAGCTAACTTGTCAATTTGTTCTGTAAATTTGCTTGCATAATCCTTAAAACAACTATCTGTTTCAAGTACTAAACAAGGAGGGATATAATCATTGTCCATACTCAGCAAGCCATCTTTGGCCTTGAAACGTACCAATGGGAATAGATCATCTTGTTCAATTTCTTCCTGGGAATGAATGCCGTAAACATAGCGAGGTGTCACATAGGGAACGCCTTCGCTCTCATATTCACGCTGTTCATTAGCAATACCTATGGTAAGATAGTAACGATCACCAAACAGCATTGGAATATCTACCGTCACATCTTCATCAGCATCTATCAACCTACCAGAAGGAAGCAAGGCTACACATCTAAAGTGATCTGCCTCAAACCGGTTTTTGACAAACACCCCATTACAAGCAAAAGGCATACCTGGCAATCTACCCATACGCACTGCTCCGAAAGCAGCTCGCAAGGCTATTCGATGCCTCAGGTCATCGGTCAAAATCATGCCCCGCATCGTACCCGCGGTAATCTCCATTCCTGGTTGCCAGTTAATTCTAGAATTAATATCCATATCTTATTTCGTCGTTTCCGTATTATAGTCCAACACCAAACGCATGTCAGTTTGCTGAGGAACGCCATATTCCTTCAACAACATTTGACATTCAACTTCCACAGGCATAAACCATTCTTTGATAAACTTTCTCAATGGTTCCATTGCTTCATTTCGTTGTTTATATTCCTCGGCAGTCAAACCTGGAATTAACAAATTATATCGCACCATAGGTAGCCACCTTACAGTATTATCTGTGTGACTATACCTACCCTCCTCCATCACTACTTCACAATGAAACAAAGTTTCCAAAAGATTTCGCACAAAACCAAAGTCACCACGTTTAACGCTTATAAAAGGTAGTATTACAGCTACTTTTTTTACCAGAGGATCTTGCTCTTTATTCAAATCGAACCCAAAATAAGTGAGCAGTATATAATCCAACTTTTTTTCCAACAACTCACTTATCTGACGTTCCACATAGAGACTTTGTTTAAACCAATACGAATCAATCGGCACAAAAGCATCCTTCAGGAGTCTTATACGCAACTCTTGTTCCTTGAACTTAGCATGCATATCTTCTCCTTTCAGATCATCCTGACGGTTAAACAAACCTTCTGGCAACAAGTTAACAAAGCCGTCGCGACTCAACTCCAGTTCTTTCGTTTCTTCATCCAGAAATAAAATATCCTCTGTATAATTACGATAGAACGACCCCAAGTTATGAACCCTCCACTGTTGTTCATACTCCGGATATAAGCGATTGAGTAACACCTCAGCCCTTAAATGCGATATATCATTTTCACTATTCATTCCATTTCCACAAATTGTTTCCTACCATCGGCACTCACATATAGCACATCACATGCTGGTAAGCCTATATCAGCCAACGTCAGTTCTTTATAAGGAAAATTCTCATCTAACTGTCTATACTCATGTTGATACAAGCCACTCAACGGTATGCCGGAAAGACGTTCGTGGCGTTCCACGAAACCCTCTACTTTCCTACCTGGCAACATCACCTCCCAACGTCGATCAGAAGCACGCTCCTCAACATAATCTACGAAACAGTCATTGAGCAAACTTATCTTCACTTCATGGGCAGCCAGTTCAGTTCTCAATAATTGCAAAGCCTTACTAACCGACATTTTCGGTGTGAGTTTAGTATGCGTTACAGGCTCCCAACATTCATGTTCTGCGCAATCGTCATCCCATGCTTGAAAATTAACCAAGCGTGTAGTAAGATGTTCACCTTCATAATAAAACATCTTACCGCACATCGACTCCAAACTACCCTCAGAGAGTGCTTTAGGTTCTAGCAATTTTAAGGCTTCTTGCACCTGAACAGCTCCTATTACAGAAGCAATCAACGACGTTGTTGGTACAGATGCCGCCTCTTCATGCCTGCGTATAATACCAGTACAAGGCATTCTCCTCTTCAAATCCTTTAAACCTTCAGGTCCCAGGTTACACGCATAACAATTTATGCCAGGCACAAACACCCGTACCGTTCCTTCCAGCTCACTAATACCGCCATCCACCCAAGGCACACCAGCCCTCATACAATAACGGTTAATGCAAAAACGTGCCCATTGACTATCTACACAGCCAATTACTACGTTCATCTGTTTAATCAAACCCAGGCCAACATCATAAACGATGTCACCCCGTATAGTTTTTATATCAAGTTGCGGATTAAGCTCTTTCAGTCTTTCCGCAATCACATCAGTCTTATAGCGTTTACTCTGTGCATCAGACTTTCTGAACAGCACAGAGCGCGTCAAATTTCCAATCTCTACAGAATCAAAATCAACTGCAACAATATGTTGTACCCCCATTAGTGTCAGGTTTTTTAGGACCTCGTTCCCCAAGGCGCCACACCCCACAACCATGATATAGGACTTTGAACAGTCAATATGAAACATTACTCTTATTTATCGAAATTCAAAGTTTTGGTAACTTTCTCGCCCATTGACTCATTCATCTCCTGTTGTTCGATGTCCTTTTCTCCCTGTTTTGTCAGCCAACGTTGATAAGCTTCTTCTATTTCCTTTTCTTTGGTCTCTCGATACTCTTTGACTAAGTCTTTGTGTTTTTTATATTCAGCCTCCAAAGTGTCTTTAGCCTCATCAATATCCTTTGAAGATTCACCCTCCATCTTTGAAGTCAGCTTAATAACATATACATTTTTAGCCTTGTCTATCTGCACGACACATTCTTTATACAAAGTAGAGACAGCATTCATCAGCACATCATAGCGATTTTTATCTACGTCTGGCATAGTTAACAAAACATGCTTCTCCTCTTCATCTTGCCGATTCAACCTATCCTCCTCTTTAGATGTAATAACATCTTGTTTAAATTCGGGGTGACTCTGGATAAAAGCCTTACAAATAGGGAACAACAGTTCCTCGTCTTTTGGCACGACCTCAAACACATAGTCATTTACCTGCAGAACATATGCCGCTTGCTCCAAGCCCATCGTTTCGCCCTCGCTATCCACCACTTCCAACGAAAGCAAAGAAGCCGGTTCTGCTTTAACGCAAAGGTTCATATACCTATATTGCAGCAGTACAGCATAACCACCTACTTTGGCCTTGAATTCTTCTATCAGTGTTTTTACAGCCTTTCTCATACTAATTATCTTTTTTTACTTTTTTTCATTTTCATTTCCACATCAGTCAAGGTATTGCCAATCACCTTCACATTTTTATGTGCATCCTTAAAGCCAGGTTTACTAATGCGTATCTTATAAGTCTTTCCAGCTAAGAGTTTTTCTGTCATACACGGAGTATGACCACTCTCTTTACCATTTATATAAATAATGGCATCCACTTCATTGCTATGGATGTTTAAAAAACCATAATGTGCCATTGTAGTAGGCAAATCCAGTTGTACAGGATTTTCATCATACACCCATATGTATTGAGGAGACGATTCCAAATCATCCGACCGTGTCGTTACAGCATAAAAGCCTAAAGGCAGCTGACCTTCCCATTTACCTGTTCCCACGAACTCCCTATTCAGCCATATTTCCGTTGAGTCATTAGGAGCAGTAATGGTTACTTGTGCCATTATTTCTTTTACTACAGTAGCCAACGTATCAACCGACTGTCCAGCAACACTCCGATCTTCCACAGCCTTTTCCATCTGTCCGTCAGCTAAAGCAAAGTCTACAACTTTCTTCCTCCAACGAGGATAGAAATCATCAGCTTTCAATGTTAATGATTTCTTTTCAGCTTTACCAATCTTCACATCGTCCTCATACCAGCACACATCACCCTTCATTACCGTAAGACGATGTACTCCTTCTGTCAACCGCCCACTTGTAGCTTCTGTATAGCCAATGGTCTTACCATCAATCTGTATTTCTCCGCCCTCCTGGGGTGTTTTCACTGTAATATAAGAATAGATGGGCTGTAAAGACACATTCAAAAAAAGCTTAGCAGTATCAGTTACCTCAATCATACCATCTTGCCCATCATGAAACGGCGACTCAACCCTGTATGGATGTTTGCCGACCGCAAGTTCAAGCTGCACCCTACCATTACGCGTAACAGTCTGTGTGCTATCCACATACACAATAGCATTCTCTGGCAAAATATCAAAGACCACCCACTGGCTTTCCAGTTTATAATCTTTCTCAAGGCTCTCAGTCAACAATTGAGCCTCATATCTTTTCTTTTTCTTTAGTCCTTTACTACCAGGCACCTTCCAATACAATTGACCATACGCATCATGTTTGATAAGCAAGAATTTCGTTTTGTGTGGTACCTTAAGCGTAATACCCTTATCACCCTCTTCAGCTTGTAACTCGGTCACCCCATCGGCCAGAAAAGTAAATCCTTTTTCTGTAGTCACCAAGTCGAGCGTCGCCATTTTTTTCTCAATCACCACATGACGTATATTCAAAGGACCTTTCCATATCTGATGGAAATCTGTTACCTGCATCTGTTGCGCCTGTACTGGCAACAACAGGAGCGACAGCAGTATGACGGCAAGCCATCTCATTTACCTTGCACTGTCATATTACCAGGACTAGTAATGGATATCTGTCCACCCCACATGCACATACACTTACCATTATTTAGCAAAGCAGGTTGATTCATAATCAACACCTTACTAGGTGGCACCCATGGTGCCGTTATGGCAGGAACACAAGGCATTGGTGTTAAAACCCCCATAGCAGCCGAGGTTGCAGCCGCCACCTGAGGATTCGCCATAGACTGACACATACCAAACGGTAATATATTCGTCATTGGTATCATGTCCATCACCGTGGCCATCAACATATTTTGCGCTTTCGGACGCAATGGAACTGTTACCATCAACGACGATGGTGCCATTCCGAAGCTACATTGCAGCACAGCGCCCATACAAACAAACTGTCCCATACTTTTAATTATTTTGGTGCTGGTGCATCATCCTCCTTTAACTTAGCACTTAGTTTTGCAGATGATGGTGCACCTGGCACAGCAATACCATCACTAATATTTGTTGTCTTAAACGAAGTCTTGGCCTCCAAGTTATCAGCAGTCAGCTTAGGCGCCTTGACATCTGCTTTAAATTCGGCTTTCGCGTTAACGGTAGTATTACCATAAATCTGGGTCTTGGAACCACCTACAGAAAGGTTACCACCATCCAGTTGTACCACCGCTTTTCCTTCACCTTGCTGTACTTCGGTCGTTGAGGTACCATAAAGGCCCGTCTTCTCAGCCGATATTTGTACTTGCTTAGCAGTATTCTTCTTAGCTGTACGTCCCACAAACATCTTTTCTGCCACTAATACCATATTACCGCCAGCAGCCAAGTTCTTATCCGCGCCCTTGTCATCAGTATCCATAGACTTTGCAAACACATCCTTAGCATTCAAAACAATCTGGCCAAGTGCTTTGCCACTCTTATCAACAGCAGCTACACCCACTTTCTCCACCTTAACATTTAAGGTACCAGTAGCATTCTGATCTTTATCCACAGAAGACATTTTCATATCTTTAGCCCTCACAAGAAGTGAACCTGACACATTACCTTCTTTATCAGAAGAGCCAATCATAGTTTTTTCTGCCCCCACCATAAACACGCCTGTATTCTTTTTTTCCTTCACATCTGATGAAGAGAATCCCATATTCTCAGCACGCACATAAAAACTACTATCTTTTGTTTGTTCCTTATCTTCCTGTTTTCCGTCTTTTGTTGTTTTATCTACAGCATCAAAAACCACATTTTTAGCTTTTAACAAGAAGCTACCCACAACAGGCAAGTCACCATTACCTTTATCATCCAATTTCGGATTTGTCAAATCAAACGCAACATCCTTAGTAGCGATAGACACACCGCTATTATCTATTAAAGAGCCATCAGCTTTTCGAGTTGAAACATTAATCTTACCCGTCTGTACGTTAATCACAGCATCTTCAGTATCGCGAATATTGCCATCGCCATCCACAGATGCGATATTCATACTTTCAGCGCTCAGTGACAAATGAGTATTGATAGCCTTTTTTGTAAAATTTGACTTAACCGCTTTGATCTTTTTCTGTTCTGCTTCTAAAGCTGTTATGCGTCTATTGGTTTCTGCCAATTGTGAGAGCGCGTCAACACAGCCATTAAAAGCACTATATATTGCTGGCACCATCGCCTCAAACTTATCTTGCGCTTCATCCAAATCCACGACGTTGGTACGTGCTAGCAATTCATTAGAATTCAATAAATCTGTAGCCGACAAAAACAGTTCAGCCTCGGTGGTAAGCTTAGTAACATTCGCTATGCGTTTCGTTGCATCAATTGTAAGACTCGTCTTATTTTTATTCAACGCCTTCAGTTCATTTTCTATAGACTTACCCCTCAATTCTACCGACTTAGTAGCTTCTATTACTAAATTCTCATCAGCATGGATTTGAATTCCAGTAGCTCCGGTAATAGTAGGAGACTGAGAAAAATAGCCCTCCGATTCGTTGCTTTGAATGACAATGTTTTTAGCCTGATTAATTATCATCGAACTCGACAGCACAGCCTCCTGCACGCCGTCTGCTCCTGGGTCAACTCCCTTTTGGGTAATTATAGCAGCTCTAGTATTTACATTTCCACTTTCGCCAGAGCCTTCCAGGTTTACTGACCCACCACGAATGATCACAGTACCAGAATCGCCATATAACATTCCATTGATATCCACATTGCCAATAATAACTTCAGGCGCAGAAAGGATAATGCGCTTGTCATTACGAATAAACAAGTTTTCGGAAAGACGGTTATAAATATCGTCTTTCATTTGCTGAATCTCCGCCTTCTGTTTACGAATTTCAGCTAAATCTTTGGTCACACTGGCTTGCAACTTACTAAGTGCCCCAGCCCATTTCGTTAAATCGGTTGCCATTATTTTATATCTCCTAAAATTCGTTTTAACTCAGCTTCATATCGTGTGGTAATTGACTCTACATTATTCGCATCACTCATACCGTTTCGAGCGAAAGATACCGTTTTGGTTGCATTATCAGAAAACAAAATCTGCCCCTTCACCTTAGGATCCCAAAATTGGTTTTGGTAACGGATTATATCTAAAGCATCAATCCATTGTTTCCCATAATGTTTATAAGCCCAGTTTTTAACCTTCGTTTGTAAAGAGTCTTCCGCATAGATACCAGCAACAAATTTAGCCCATTTCTCATCAGTACAATCCTCAGGCCCTGCCAAATTTTCCTTCACCTTAAAAACACCTTGCATCTCCTGAGAACATAATATCTTATAGGCCAAGTGGCGCTTACATTGGATTTTGTAATTCCGGGTTTTAGCATTATCCAACTCCTCCTCATCATCAGCTTTTAAATTTAGATCTTTCACATCTTTGACAGAAATTTCACTCTCACCGATTTTAATTTTTAATATGGCGCCTTTTATATCGTCATTCGTCAAGATTCCTGCAATATATACATCTCCTTCTTGTTGACCTTGTGCAAGTGGAGGAGTATAGTCAAACCAACTCGCAGCAGCCAAACGGCATAAATTCATAGTCCGCAACAAATTAGTAGCTATTTGTTTTATTTCCTCTTTATAATTTTGGGTTATTTGAATGATTTCTTCACGTCTTGCAACTTGGCGTTGGTATCCAACCATCCTTCTGTCCCAATCTGCTTTAGCAGCGTTATAATCTTCATCAGCATTTTCGCCTTCAAAATCTTCTTTTTTAGGCTGTTCCGGAGCATCTCCTACAGGTGCAGGGTCTTGTAAAATCTCAGCATCTGCATGTATATCACCATCCGCTATCTCTAAAGTATTAGAATCTGCTACTTGGTTATTTTTAGCTTTTCCCAAAATCTCATTAAAGCTAATAATTGATGATGCACTAACAGGTTTTAGTTTGTAAGAAACTAACATGAAAATATAAGAATTGTAAGCAGCTTTGAAATAATCAAACCCGCTGTTAATCATATTTTCACCCTCTCTTAATGTATTTTTGATCTTCACCAACAAATTACCCTTAGCTGTAATTTGATCATCAGTCAAATAATCTTTGGGATTATGATGAAAAACACCTCTTGGCACTTCTACTTTACCAGGGCCAGCCTCAATCATGACAAATGTATTTGATTTAATCTTCAGAGTACCATCAATAGGCCGCAGAAATACCTCCAACACAGAACGCAAGAAAGTAATATCAAGTGCTTTTTCAATAACCTTAGAAGCAGTGGACGCAAACGTATCAATCCATTCGAATGCGTCGTCGAGATTAAGATATTTATTTTTCAGATTTCCACCTGATTCTATAGTGATATTATTACCCGCCTTGATAGAAACATTTTTACCAGATATGCTGATATCGCCATTAGGTGCATCTATTTTGATGCCAGTAAAAGCATTAATGGCAATATCACCCATCGGTGATTGCAGAGTAATGTTTCTTTCATCTGACGAAGCACTAATTTTGTACAACCCATAACGGTCGGTAATAGTAGTACCACCAACTAAATCAACAGCCGCCTGATTTTTTTTAGTTGCCAACGCGTCAGGCCAAGCTACGGTTGGTATATAGCTCTTAAGGGTACCAAGTACAGGAAACATTCCATAAAAGAAATTACTACCATCTACACCATCATTAAAGATTACAGAATGTCCATTTTTTGACATCATACCTCGGTCAGGCAATGCACTTTTACCCCACTTTTGTTTGAGATAAGGAGAAGGCAAATAACCAATTACATACGGTTTGTCAATGTTTCCATTTTCATAACCTATCATTGCCTCATCACTTATTTCTGGTCTAAAATTCACACCGCCACCATTGGTAGTAAAAGGTAAAGCCGCACGTATCCAAGGAGATGCTGGATCGGATGAAGCTTGCCAAGGATAGCGAATACGTATTCTACCAATCTTTTCGGGCTCAAAAGCACTAACCACAACGTATGCGCGTTGTGGGTTGGCTTTCCTAATCTGTGGAATTGGCATGACAGGAGGAACAAGGATATCCTTCTTGAAATAAGGTATTGCCACTACTCGCTGGGTATCATCAAACGAATCTTGATTCTTATTAGCAGTACCTTCAATTTCTATAATAACATAATCAACTTGATCTATACTAATCTTATCTCCTAAAGCAAACGGTTGTGTATGTTCACCAAATTCCAGAAAGACAGCCTTTTTAGCTACATCTACTTCCATCTTCCTAATGACGGAATAAAACACAGAAGTAAAGTTCACAATACCATCAGTTAATTTAGTAGAAAAAGCCGTGTTGCCAGAAATAGAGGCAAACTGTGCTAACTTATCGCTGTTTTTCTGATCAGAAGAATTAAATTCTGAATCATCAATATTTATTTTGTTATATAAATCATTTTCATTCTTTATGGCTATTCCTGATTTAATGAGACGCATAGTTTCAGTAACCGTAAGAGCTGATAAAACGCCGGCTAGTGAGGTACTTTTCAGCACATTGAAAAGCTCTTCAAAGAGTATTTTTTCGAAGGTCTTATACTTATCCTTCAAACTTGAGTAACCGTCTTTTTTAATTACACTCAGCCTTTCATCAGCCGCTACCATATCAGGATTATAGTACGTATTTGTTGTTTTAGCAATAACACCTCCAATTAAGTCATTAAATTTTAAAGTAGAATTTTCAGGAAGGTCAATTGTTTTAAGATATACATTTGTATCTTTATCTTTACGAGATAAATAAGGAAGATACTCTTCTTGCACATCTAAAGCATAGGGAAGTATGCTTTCATAATAACGAGCTTTCAAATCATCACATAATGCCCAATTTATTATAGTATCGGATCCTTCTACACTGTAATTTGAAGTAGTTGGTTGCAAGCCAATATTCAGTTTACCATCCTCAAAATACAGGTACTCACCATAACGCTGCGTAATACGTTGCAGAAATTCATAAAATGATTCATCGTATTGCACAGCATACGGAATACGCATTTCGTCTTTATTTTCATTTATGCCAAGGAATTGCATTTTACTAGTGTCCCCTTCTAAAGTCATCCCCCCTATATTGAAACTAGCAAGCTCGGGCTTAAACATATTTTCACCTAGTTTCGCTGCAGTATGTGCTTTGCTAAATTTATCAAGTGTCGCCAGTTTATCAAGACTAAATATTTGAAGTTCCACCTCCAAAGAAGAACTATCACCAATCTTCTTAAAGCAGGGCTTCATCTTATACACAAAATAATTCTTTGCTATTATTTGATCAAGCGATCTAACAGAATCAACAACCTTCAATTCTGCTCGCTTGTAAAGAAGACTTCCTACTAATGTGTCATGGGTAGGAGTATCCCCACTCCATGTAACCGACAGAACGGCCTTAATTTCATTGGGTTGGTATATCTTTTTATGATAGCTCAGTGAATTCAATAAAACAGTGATACTATTCGTATCATTTTCGCTGGCTTTCAAGGTTTTGCTCTTCGAATGAGTGATACCTCCTGCTAAACCAGTATCAGGCGCAGTTTCACCTATAAAAAGAGCGTATTTTGAAAACGTTTGCTCTATCTCAGTAGGAGTTTCATCTGCAGTATCACCTGATTCATCATTTTTCTTATCAGAATCGTCTGATTCATCAGCTTTTTCCTCATCACCACCAGTAGGTTCATCAGAAGGAGTATCAGGGGTAACAGGTTTAACAGCAGGCGGATCTTGTTTCAGGACCAATGTCTTGAATTGATTTTTACCTGCAAAGGTAATAGAAGTTAGTAACAGTTTTACGCGGACTTCTACTTGTTTAGAAGTACCAGTAGCATCAGGTTTTGCATCAAAAAACTCCTCTACATCAACAACATATCCCTGAACTATCAAGGCAGATGTAAAGCCCTTTATATTTTTTTTCCCTGAAGGAAGAAATTCCGGGTCAAAAACAAAAGAATACGTATAAACACTATTTTCATGCATCCTCACATGGAACAGCTTGCTATCTTCGGGCAATTGCAAGCGAATGGTGAAATCCAGAATGGTTGTTAGCACCGGTCCATAAGGGAACCCTGCTTCATCACGGCTTCTTGTGCAAGCATATGACAAATGTTGTACCGTCAGGTATTCTTCAACAGGAGCAGTTCTTCCTTCTGCAGAAATACTTCCAATGTAAAGGGCAGCTTTCATAGTATTTGTTGTGATTTAATTCTTGTAAATATTATCAAACTCAACACCACTGATATGTATAATATCAGCAACAAAAGACACTTTAAGCAGTCTTTGTTGTTCATTATTAATTTGATATTCTTCTGCCAATGAATAGCAGTAAGCATCATCAAAAGTTATAATCTTATTAACATCTGTTTCACTGCCCACACTGGCAGTTTGAAAAACTATACGGCCATTCTGAGAACTTCCTGAAATAAACCAGTCATACAAAGTAAGATTTTCCTTGCTAGGTGCAACCAATGTTAAATCTACCCTATCACATCTCGCATCAGATTCGGGTTGGGCATGATTGTAGCCTCTAACAAAGTGGAAACTACAGTCAGCGACTAAATATGACTGTGGGTAAAGTTTATTGACATTATCCCCAAATTGCAATTTTGCGTTCAGAGCCATAGTCTTAAATATTAATATATTATTAAATAAGGTTTGTCAACCAGCCCAATTAATACATAGATTGGGCCAGTTGACAGTACCAAATTATAAAAGGAAGATTACTTCCAAGGATTCACGTATGAAACAGGACCGTTCTCCAACTGCTGGCAAGACACCAGAATTTCCTCATAGTGCTGCTCACCATCTTCCCATTTCTCTACGTAGTGAATGCAATAGCAAGCGGTACCTTTCAGTTCCTTCATTGCTGATCCATCAATAGTGTTGCTAAACTTTACAGAGAAATCGCGTGGGCCTGTTGGATCAAGCATCCAAGATAAAAGTTGGTTATTACCATCATTCATAGCTTTAACACGGATAGTTACTCTACCACCACGTGGAATACCCGTTAATTGGCCTTCAATATCGGTAGCCTGGTCGAACTTATAGTCAACCATGATCACTTCACGAGGTTCAAAATCTTTCACCTCTAATATTACTGGATTAACATTATCTGCCATAATAATAATAAATTTTTAATTGTTAATACGTTTTTAGTTCGGCTCTAAACGTCACTCGTTATGCCCAGTCGTTCTCATAAACCACATTGCCAAACTCGATCTTCTGGCAAGTAACTACTATTTCTTCATAGTGGCCCATCTTGTCTTCCCACTTCTCATCGAAGTTCACACAATAGCCTCTCGTAAATTTAATAGTCTTCATTTCCTTATTGGTCTTAGTCTCCAAGAAGGTAATCACTCCATCTTTCGGCAGATTACGCTCAACCATCCAAGCCAGTAAGTCAGGCGTACCATCATTTAATGCCTTCACGCGAATAGTTATTTTTCCTCCGCGAGGGATACCAGTCATTTGACCTTCAACATCAGTTGCCTGATCAAACTCATACGTTACCATAAGTACTTCTCTTTCCTTATAGCCGTCAACTTCCAATTTAACAGGTGTTTTTGCCATAATTAAAAAAATTAAAAAAGTTAATAACCAACATGTTTTATCTCATATGTTTCATGCACTTGCCATTGCAGCTTCCTTGTCCTTCTTGTCTGCAGCCACTTTAATTACGAAGTTCTTAGCAGCATAGAAAGGAGTCAGGGTAATGTCGCAGGTAATACGCTTGGTCACAGGATCCTGACGAGGTTCGCCAATCTCATAATTCTGGAACAAGTTTCCGTAACCCTTATACATATTCAAAAAATCTTGAATTTTAGCCTTCAAGTTCTTAGGAGAGTTATATGGATCCCAATTCTCCAATGCCACCTCATGAACAAAGTTCATCAGTACCTTCTTTACCCAATCGAATACACGTACAATTGGATACTCTTTCATGGCATCGAGGTCACCATTATAAAGCGTCGTGTTGTTAAATGCCATTACACGGCCTTCGCTATACACCATTGGAATCACCTGATTGTCCATCAAAGCAGCAATCTCAGATTTCAACAGATCAAGTTTAACACCCTTCACTCCATCCAGTGTACCATATTTTTTACCACCAGCACCCTGTGCCATATTGGCTGTCTCGTCATACAGTTTACCACAAAGTGCAGCAGATGGAGCGATAAAGAAAGCCTTCGTATCTTCTTCGTCAGCCGACATCTTTTCTGCTTCACGTCCAACAATCCAGTTTGCACACATTACCACATTCATCAGCTCCTGATCGCTGTCACGATAACCATCAGTATTGTCTTTCAAGTCATCGAAAGAGAACTCATCAGCATGATCAGTAATCAAAATCACCTTATATTTAAAAGCAATTTTAGCCCACTGTAACAACGTTGTCTTATCTTTAAACACATCACCAGGAACACAAACCAAGCTATATGCATCCTTCAGACTCAGACGGTCAAAGCCATTACGCAACAAGTCTTCCACCTCATGTGAAAAGCCTGAATCTGGATCAGCGATATCATCCTTTAACACATTGATAATACGCAAGTTTTTCACTTTGTCTGTACCACATGTCTTAAAGAAAGAGTCGAGTTCACGATAAGAGCGCTCCAAATCTTTGGTAGCGAATAAAGCATCGGTAATACCCTGCTTCAGAACGCCAGTATATTTCTGTTCATCCTGTTTGCAGGCATCTGCAAAACTCGTTGCTGAATCAGCATCTGAGTCCAACAATTCCAACCATCTGCTAATTTCACGCGCCAAATCTTCACGTTTGCCTTTGAATCTTTTATCTGACAAGAACACATTCTTCACTGCCTTCTTAGCAGGGTTCATATTGTCAGCATCAGGCATAAAGCCACGAATAGCGTTAAAGCCGCCAAAAGCTGATAACAATTTGGTTACATCTTTCTGTTCGGCTTTTTCTTGAAGTCCACCAGCAGCCTGTTCGGTTGCCTGTGCTTTCTGCATTTCAGTATCTGCCATAGTTATCTCTTACGTTTTTAGATTAATTATTCTTATTTGCTTCTTCCAACTCAGCCAACATAGACTGTAACATTGTTTTCAGCTCTTCACGAGAACCTGCTTCTTTCAGGATATCGCGCAATTTACGATTCTGCTCGATGCTTTTACGAATTTTTGCGTTCGTTTCAATTTTCATCTTCACACCACTTAAGAAAGGACTGTTTTCCACCAAACGGCCTTTACCACCTTGAGCTTCAAAATCACGAATTTCACCAAAATGAAGGGTTTCTTCAACCGAGCCACCCTCTTCATCAGTGAATGACACATTTACTTTGGGTTTGAAATGTTCAAAAGCGTCATTAATATTCTGAATATCTTCTACTAATTCAGGCGCACCAGCCTCAACATCAGTAGTGTACTGATCCATCATCAGCGTTTTGTTCTGATCAATCAGACTGACTTTCGCATTTGACTCCTCATCTGGAGCCATGGAAATAAAGTTTTCTTTCATTGCCATAGTCTTAATTTTTTTTAGATTATATTTTAATTATTATTATTTATTCAGTTCTTCACTTCAATAACAGGATTACCCTGTTCATCAACTGATACAACAATGTGGTCGCCAGATTTAATTTTACCAGCAATCATCATTTTAGATATTGGATGACGAAGTTCCTTGCGAATGATACCCAAGATAGGACGTGCACCATATTTTTGGTTGAATCCACGCATTGCGATCGTTTCACGAGCTTCAGGAGTCAATTCCAAAGTAATATCCTGCTCAGCCAACAACTTAAGCAACCCCTTCATATGTATATCGAAGATGGCAGTAACCGTTTTATCCGTTATAGGAGCAAATGGAACAATCTCAGTTAAACGAGCCAAGAATTCAGGTCGGAAATAACTTTGCATAATATCCATCAACTCATTGTTTTGAGGCACCTCACCAGTATTAAATTCTTGAATGATAGTCTGTGCGCCAATATTGGATGTAAACAGAATCAAGGCATTCGAAAAATCACCCACACGACCTAAACGATCGTGCAATTTACCTTCATCCAATATCTGCAAGAAAAGATCGAACACCGACTTATGTGCTTTTTCAATTTCATCGAACAACACCACAGAATAAGGAGTTTGACGAATTTTATTCACCAACAAGCCACCTTCTTCGTAACCCACATAACCCGGAGGCGCTCCATAAAGCAAGGCTACAGAATGTTCTTCTTTAAATTCTGACATATCAAAACGCAACAAAGCACTCTCGTCACCAAACAAAAATTCTGCCAAAGCTTTTGACAACTCGGTTTTACCAGTACCCGTAGGACCCAGGAAGAAGAACGAACCCATAGGCTGTCCTTTTTTATTCAAGCCCGAGCGAGCCTCATATACAGCATCGAGCACTTTCTTAACAGCCAAATCCTGTCCTACAACGCGTTTTTTCAAGATTTCCTCGCCACCCAACAAGCGGTCGCGTTCCTGTGTCTGTACCTTACCCAAAGGAATGCCAGTCTGTTTAGCCACCACAGCAGTTAAATCATCAATCTTTAACTCAGTATGTATCTGCTCTTTATCACCCAAATCATTTTCCACTTTCACATGAGCCATCGTACGATCTATCAAGTCAATGGCCGAAGCCGGTAATGATTTATCAGTCATATAGCGTTTAGCCAATCTAATGGCTTCCACCAAATCAGGTTCGCTAATAGTGAGCTGATGGAAATCCTCATATGCTGGCATAATGCCTTTCAGAATATCCAGTGTATGGTCAGCAGTTGGTTCCTCAACTGTAATTTTCTCCAAGTTAGAAATCATTTCCTTATCGGTTTCTATGTTCTTGGTATAACCATCAATGCTGGAAGTACAAATAAGTTGCAGGCGACCTTTATTAAGTTCATTCTTCAGAAGTGAAGAGCATTCAAACAAAGGCCCTTGTTTATCGAACAACTTATCTATCGATTCTATAACCAATACAGCATTCGGCAAATTTTCAATT
Source organism: Bacteroidaceae bacterium (assembly GCA_024682035.1). Taxonomy (GTDB): domain Bacteria; phylum Bacteroidota; class Bacteroidia; order Bacteroidales; family Bacteroidaceae; genus Bacteroides. The sequence goes on along the minus strand of JAIKZS010000166.1, from coordinate 2,558 downwards.
TCAGTAATCACCCCTTTAAAGCGATCATCAATTTCTCCTTTATATTGGGCATCACTTCCCAACAAAGCTGTATCGAGTTCATAAACAATAGCATCGTTCAAAAAACCAGGCTCATGCCCTTCTGCCAATTGTTGAATAAAGCCATTCACGAGAGAGGTCTTACCAACCCCAGCCTCACCAGTAATCAACAAATTTGCTTTGGTCTTACGGCCTAAAATTTCATAAATAACAGATATTTCATTCTCAAAGCCAATCACTTTATCAAGATTGCCAGAACGAGCCATAGCTGTCTTATCTACGCAATATTTAGCAAGATTACCCTTGCCCCCTGCTGCTGGCGTGTGTTTTTTAAGTTCATCACCCTCCATGTAAGGAGCTTCAACATTCACGCCTCCCCCCATCTTAGCACTAATATCCGATGGAGTAAGCGGTAAAGTCTTCAGTTGGTCGAAAGAAAAGCCCACACCAGGAGTTACCAAAGAGGCAAGCACACACACATCCGTACATTCGTCCAGCCCAAACTTCACCATATAGTTTTCAGCCTCATCCAAAACGGCTTGAGACTCTTCACTATATTCCAAATCGCGCATAGGGCGTACAGCCCTTGGAGCCAATTGCATTTGAACATCAGCCCAATCTTGCAAATAGTAATAATCTTTATCCAGATCTTTTTCTATAAAGCGTACTAAACCAATCTCTTGATGTAAGATTGCTTTGAACAGATGAGCAGGATATATAGCATCACTACAGAATTCTTCGGCGTATGAATTAGCAATGTTTTTTAGTTTTTCGTTCATAAAATGTGTCTTTCATTATATAATAATAGTCATTATTGTTACAAAGAAAAACAAAAAAAAACAATTTTGGCAAAAAAAAAGAAAAAAAATAACGCACTGGCATAAAAAAATATGGAAGTGCGTCATAATTATACATTTCAAATAGCAATCTATTCAATAATGCGCCCCTTATTTTGGTCGCGATCTTTCACCGCTGGAGTCTCTGCTGGATGCCCCATAATGATGACATTTATCAGTTCTGCATTTTCAGGAAAACCCAATGAATTCTTTAGGAAATCCTTCGCCTCAGCGCTGTCATTTATCATACGTGCAGGTGCAGCCTGATAGGTAGCGCCCAAACCCAAAGCATGAACAGCCAACAACATATTCTCACTCAGCAGTGCAGTATCTTCACGATTATAAGCTGTAGCATTCTCTCCTGTTTCAGCAGCTATAAAAGCAACAGCTGGCGCATTAGCAAAAGCATTCTTACCATTCAAACGTTCAGCCATGCCCTTGCCCATCTCTGTATTCAGCATAAAACCAGAAAGTGTATTCAGCATATCTTGGTTAGTGACAATGCGCACTTGCCAATCCTGCTTGTTCATGGCACTTGGAGCCTGCAAGCCAGCTTTCAATATAGTTTCCAAATCACTCTTGGCAATAGGTTCTGCCGTAAACTGTCGCACACTCACGCGAGTCATGATATTATCCAACACAACCTGAGCAGGATCAACGGGCTCAGCTGGAGCTACAGCTGGTTGTTGGCCACAACTTGCCATCATCATAACACCAACTGCTAACAATAGATACTTAATACTTTTCATTTACTTTATTTTTTAGTTAAACATGCAATATCACCACAAAGGTAAAAATAATATCATTATATTTGCACTATTAAAATAAAAAAATATGAAACGAGCTATTATTATTGGAGCTTCATCAGGCATGGGCAAAGAGGTGAGCCAGCTATTACTGAACGATGGATGGACGATTGGCATTGGCGCTCGCAGGACAAATGCATTGGATGAGCTGAAAGCCTTGAGACCTGAGGCAGTTACGACAGCAGCCATTGACGTCATGGCTGAAGACGCTCCCCAACGTTTGGAAGCGCTAATTGCCAGCAACGGAGGGATGGACTTGTTTTTTCTTGCCTCTGGCATTGGCAAGCAGAATCCCAACCTTGACAAGGAGATTGAATTACGCACTGTAGCTACCAATGGCATGGGATTTACACGAATGGTTGATACAGCATTCAATTGGATGGCCACACATGGAGGCAAAGGCCATATAGCCGTCATCAGCAGCATCGCAGGGGTGAAAGGTCTGGGCATGGCTCCCTCCTATTCGGCCACCAAAGCATTCCAAAACACCTATATCGAGGCGTTGTCCCAGTTAGCACACATGCGACATCTCGACATCAAGTTTACTGATATACGCCCAGGATTTGTGAAAACTGACTTACTGAACGATGGGAAGAACTACCCTCTATTAATGAAAAAAGAAACAGTCTCTAAGCTGATTTTCAAAGCCATCAAGCAACAACGCAGTGTGGAGATTATCGATGTACGATATAAGATATTGGTGTTTTTCTGGAGACTTATTCCCAGGTGGTTATGGGTAAGACTGCACATTAAGAATTAGGACTTTTTGGAGCAGCGAGTGCCAAAGATGCTTGCATCGGTTTGGCCGAGTCGCGACAAAATAGGGCGAAGCCAATGAAAAATGATTTAAATTGCGGAAATAAAAATTTACTGAAGAAAATAGCTGATTCGCTGAATA
>JAIKZS010000156.1 GCA_024682035.1 Bacteroidaceae bacterium | reverse complement strand
GGAGAACAGGTAAAGGTCAAGGCTGAAGTAGCTGATCCTGATGGTGATGAGGTTGAACTGAATTGGTGGATAATGAAAGTGGGGACTTACGAAGGGGAAGTGACCATTGATAGTGTTAATACTGCTGAGACCTCGTTGACGATCCCTGCTGACGCAAAGTCGGGAGATACCATTCATCTGTTGCTGAAGGCTCGTGATAAAGGAACTCCTGCTCTTACTCGTTATTTGCGCACTGTTATTACAGTGAAGTAAAAGTGGGTTTCAACTTACGAACACGAAGGTCAAAGTCTTCTTCTGAAAAGTTTGCTTTACCTCTCATCTTGGTTCGTGCGTTATAAACAGTTTGCACAGACATACCCAGCATCTTGCTTATCTTTACGCTGCTATCAATGCCTAAGCGTATGAGAGCATAGATGCGGAGGTCTGTGTTTAATTGTCCATTTGTCTTTAAGGTTATTTGTTCTTCTGGGCGTAATAGTTCATTGAATTGTTTCAAGAAATCAGGGAATAACCGTAAGAATACATTATCGAATTCATCCCATAGCTCTCGCAAGTCTTCGTTGTCTTTCTGATTAATGACTTGAGTTTGCTTAATAGCATCAGCATACTGTCCGGCTTTTAGCTTACGATGAATATTCTTTTTTAACATGTTCATCTTATCAAGATAAGTGGAACAGGTGGCAAAAAGCTGACCAATGTATTCTTCTTTTACGAAATTGGCTTCTGTCAATTCTGTGTTAGTAGTTGTGAGCATCTTTTCTTTTGCTAACAATTGCTCGTTGGAATGTCGAAGATTTATTTCGCTGATGCTAAGTTCTTCATTAATAAGCTTTAGCTTTTTATGCAAGGATCTTACCTTTCGTAGCTCTATCAATGTTGCTACCAATAGGATAATGACAAGAATGGTGAAAAAAAGTATCAGATAATTCAATGTGCGATTCTGCTGGTTTTGTAAATTGAGCCTTTTTTCTACTGCATCGTGGAATTCCATGATGGCTCGGCTTAATGTAGCCCTACCGTTAAAAACATATTCAGGATGGTCAGCTTGAATATTGATGGTAGCATTGTAAAAACGAGCAGCATAAGATAATTCACCCATTTCAGTAGCCATGGTACCTAACAGGGCCATATAGGGTACATGACGATCTACTTGCTTGATTTTAGTGACAATGCTTAAAGCACCATATTTTAATTGGTTGCTAATATCTTGATTCCTCCATGCCGAGAAACTAGCACATTCTGTTATATATTTGTACCACGGATTATTCTCGTCTAAAGAGTCTGCATAGTGCATGATTTGCGTTTGCCATGCCTGCATGTCTGCAGAGTTTGTAATTTGATAAGTCTTGGCAAAATTATAATAGGGTGATGCTGGGTTGGGCATCAACTGAACGATAGAGTCTGCATACGCTATTACTCTAGTGTCTGGTGAAGGCAAGTTATATTGAATTACATGGTATCGCCAATAGGACAGTTCTTCCATTAGGTATTTCAACTTAATTTCCTGTCCCATGGGTAGTAATTTCACCTTATCAAGTATCTCACGACTTTTTTCGATTAATCCAGCAGTATTAAATGTCTGTGACTTTTGAATATAACTTTCAGCTAGCCAGTCGGTTTTTCCTAATTCTTCTGCTTTTTCTATGTTTTTGTCAATAAATGACAATGCCGTGTCTGCTTCATAACCCATATACTGCTCAGCCAAAAGCCGTTGATATATATAAATTGATTCTCTATCCTTTGAGTTGGCTAATCGTTGGCGTACTTCACTAACACGATTGTTAAATTGTTCAAGATAGATTTCTTTGTTGTTCAAGGCTTCATCCACCATGGAAAAATATCGGAGGTCATCTTGTGTAGCAATGCTGTACCTGCCGTTACATGAGCAGACAAATAATATGATAAGAAATAATAGATTTTTTTTCATTAATTCATACATTAACAATTAGGTACAACATTAATATATTAGTATGTTAGAACACGATAATAGTTAGCGACATGCGTTCAAAACAACTGGGTCCTATCAAGCCCGCAGGCAAGAGAGGTAAGTTGGCGGAATAGAAATGATCGAATAGCGTTGGAGAACAAGCTGTAAGGATAAGCATCGCACCTAGCATCTATCTCGTCAAACTTCTTATTTCCATAATTTTATTCTTTTATTATCAGTTTCTTGCAAAGTTATGTTTTTTTTTTTACTTACTCGATGTTATTAAAAAATACTTTACTTTGTATGCTTAATTTTGAAAATACCGAGTACACTTTGCGACAATGTATTTTTGATGTAATCAAAAAAGTGTTATTAATGGTACTAGTAATATAATTATTATTAAAAGTATTATGACTCTAGATTGTTGAATTTATAATTATTATTACCTTTGTAGCTTGAAATTGACATGGTATAATGCATGTGTCAATAATGGAAGAACCTCATGAATAAGCAATGGATGTAGTTGAATTCTTGAATAAAACAGATCGTTTCGCAGCTAATGTTGGCTGTAAGATTGTTGAGGTAGATTCAGTACACGCCGTTGCAGAGATGTTGGTTACAAAAGGACATCTTAATGGAGGAAATGTTTGTCAAGGAGGGGCTCTTTTTACATTGGCAGATTTAGCGATGGCTGCTCTTATGAACAATAATGGGCAACTTACTTTCGGTATAAATAATAACATCATGTTTGTATCGAGTGCAAAAGAGGGGGATGTGCTTAGAGCTGAGGCTGTTATTTTATCTGACCATCACAAAATTCCTGCAGTAGAAGTACAAGTAACAAATCAAGAAGGGAAACTTGTGTGTCATGTTACTGGAATGGGGTATAGGAAGCAAGTGGCTTTGCCTATTTCTACACAGCATTAAATGGTGTAAATGAAGTCATAATAATATATGGAACAAATTAAAATTATAGTTGATATGAAAAAAATGTTTTTCTGCCTGGTGGCAATGATGAGCGTGCTGACTCTTTCTGCACAAAGTGTTTACGACTATAAAGTAAAAGATGATGCAGGTAAGGATGTTTCTCTCGCTGACTACAAAGGTAAGGTATTGTTGATTGTAAACACAGCTACACGATGCGGCTTTACACCTCAGTACAATGAATTGGAGGCGCTGTATGGAAAATACGCTAAGGATGGTTTTGAAATTCTTGATTTCCCATGCAACCAGTTTGGTGAACAAGCACCTGGTTCTATTCGTGAAATTCATGAGTTTTGTACAGCAGAATTTGATATTAAATTCAAGCAGTTCGACAAGATTGAAGTGAATGGTGCTAACGAACATCCTTTATATACTTATTTGAAATCTCAAAAGGGTTTTGGTGGGTTCGACCCAAACAACAAGACAGGTAAGATGCTCGATCAAATGCTTCGCAAGAAAGATGCTAATTACGATAAGAAGTCGGATATTAAGTGGAATTTCACTAAATTCCTTGTATCACGTGACGGACAAGTTATCAAGCGTTACGAGCCTACTGATAAAATGAGCGATGTGGATGCTGATGTGAAAGCATGGCTTGCTAAACAATAATCTCTGTACTTTTGGAAGAGAGATTCTTATCTTTCTTATAAATATAAAATCCCAAAGCAAATTTATATTGCTTTGGGATTTTTTTCTTAACTTCGCAACAAGCATACATCAACTATCATGATTTGACAAAAGAAGTTATGTAGTGGTGAAACAATTAATGTGAAGGATTAAATAATAAGAATATGGTAGAACTAAAGAATGAACTACTGGCGATTCGTGTCGCTGAAAAAGGAGCTGAGCTCCAGAGTGTGAAGAATAATGAGGGTAGGGAGTTTATGTGGCAAGCTGGTGCAGCATGGTCCAGGCATTCTCCTATCTTGTTCCCCATTGTCTGTAGTGTGAATGATAATACTTACTTGGTTGCTGGGAAAGAATATCATCTGCCTCGGCATGGTTTTGCGCGAGATGCTGAGTTTTCTGTTGTTTCTCAATCAGCTGATAAGGTAACATTAGCACTGCATGAGTCGTATGATACACTGAAGGTATATCCATTTCGTTTCAATTTGGCTATATCTTATAAATTAGAGGGCAACAAGATTCATGTAATTTGGCATGTTGAGAATACTGATACCCAGGAGATCCATTTTCAAATAGGTGGGCATCCTGCCTTCAATTTGCCAAGTGGGAAATTGGAAGGTATGATCAAACTGGATAACGAGAAGCCGATGACTAGCTTGAAGAGCTATGCTGATGGTAGCCATGAAATGGTAGAGGTCCCTTTGGAAGCTGATATGGGGATTATAGAAATTACGGAAAACTTCTTCCGTAATGATTCTGTGAAAATACATAAGTGCCAAACACATCGTGCCATGTTAATGGATACTAATGGTGAAGCAGCAGTAACAGTGGATTATAAAACGCCTGTATGTGCTTTTTGGAGCCCATATGGAAAGCATGCTCCTTTCGTTTGCATAGAACCGTGGTATGGCATAGGTGATCCAAGAGAATTTAAGGGCGAGTTTAAAGACAAACCATTGATGAATCACTTGCAGCCTGGTGCATCATTTATGAGCAGATATACTATAACAATTGGTGAAATAATTTAAGACTATACTATTATGCAATTCGTTATTAAAGCTTATGATGGCGAAGGAATGCTGGATAAGAGAATGGAGGTGCGTCCTCGTCACTTTGAGGGCATGGATAGAATGAAGGAACATCTTGTTTGCGCTGGTGGCATACTTGATGAAGCTGGAAAGCTGAAAGGCTCGTTGTTGGTTATGGAGTTTCAATCACGTGAGGAACTCGATGCTTATCTTGCACAAGAGGTTTACGTCGTGGAACATGTGTGGCAAAAGATTGAGGTCGATCAAATGAATGTTGCTTATCTCAATCGTGAAAGGGTTCAGTAAATCATAACTCTTTTTATGTAGCACAAAAAGAAAGCCGTCCGCAATTGCGGACGGCTATACTTATTCTTTCTTTGGAAAGAGATTATTTCAGCTCTGCCAAGTACTTGATAGTGCGAACCATCTGAGAAGTGTATGAGTTCTCATTGTCGTACCAAGAAACAACCTGTACCTGATAGGTATCGTCGTCGATCTTAGAAACCATAGTCTGAGTAGCGTCGAACAATGAACCGAACTTCATACCGATTACGTCAGAAGAAACGATCTGATCCTCAGTGTAACCGAAAGACTCAGTACCAGCAGCCTTCATAGCAGCGTTGATACCTTCAATTGTAACATCCTTACCCTTAACAACAGCTACCAAGATAGTAGTTGAACCAGTAGGAGTAGGAACGCGCTGTGCAGAACCGATCAGCTTACCGTTCAGTTCAGGAATTACCAAACCAATAGCCTTAGCAGCACCAGTTGAGTTAGGAACGATGTTCTGAGCACCAGCACGGCTACGACGCAGGTCACCCTTACGCTGTGGGCCATCCAGAATCATCTGGTCGCCAGTGTAAGCGTGGATAGTTGACATGATACCTGATACGATAGGAGCATACTTGTTCAGTGCGTTAGCCATAGGAGCCAAGCAGTTAGTGGTGCAAGATGCAGCAGAAATAACGGTATCAGCAGGAGTCAAAGTCTTGTGGTTTACATTGTAAACGATAGTAGGCAGGTCTTTGCCAGCAGGAGCAGAGATAACAACCTTCTTTGCACCAGCCTGGATATGAGCAGAAGCCTTCTCCTTAGAAGTATAGAAACCTGTGCACTCCAGAACTACGTCAACACCCAGCTCGCCCCAAGGCAGCTCAGCTGCGTTTGGCTTAGCATAGATAGTGATTTCCTTACCATCAACGATGATAGAGTTGTCTGTAGCCTCTACAGTGTGCTTGTTCTCACCGAACTTGCCAGCAAAACCACCCTGAGCAGTGTCATACTTCAGCAGGTGAGCCAACATCTTAGGATTGGTCAAGTCGTTGATAGCGACTACTTCATAACCTTCAGCCTCGAACATCTGACGGAAAGCGAGGCGACCGATACGGCCAAAGCCGTTAATTGCAATTTTAATCATCTTTTTTTGTTAATTTAAAAGGTTTATTGTTTTTCTATTGTATTACTTTTTTAGCAAGGAATGAATTTTATTCCCTTTTGCGTTGCAAAATTACAAAAATCTTTTTATATATTTGCATCATAGAAGTGTATTAATTAATAAAAAACTTTAAATTATGGGATTTGTTAAAGAGTTTAAGGAATTTGCCATGAAAGGCAATGTGATGGACATGGCTGTTGGTGTGATTGTCGGCGGTGCTTTTGGCAAGATTGTCACCTCATTGGTGAATGACGTATTGATGCCTGTTATCAGTAAGGTTACAGGTGGCGTTGACTTTACTAATCTATTTGTAAATTTGTCTCCAGACATTACTATTGAGGGTGAGCGGACACTTGCGGCTGCTAAAGAAGCAGGTGCATCTGTATTAGCTTATGGTCAGTTTATTCAGAATGTTGTAGATTTTCTGATTGTGGCATTCTGCATTTTCTTGATGATTAAAGGCATGAACAAGTTGAGCAAGAAGAAGGAAGAAGCTCCTGCACCTGCACCAGAACCTCCTGCACCAAGTAAGGAAGAGGTGTTGCTGACTGAGATCCGTGACTTGCTGAAGAATAAATAACAAAAGCTTTTAGCTAATTGAACAGTTTTACGAAGGGGGTATGAAGTTTTTTTTTATACCCTCTTCATTTTTTTTTTCTAAATCGATGTAGTTTTTCGGTAGTGGCTTCCGTCTAATGGGCAAATAAAAGAATGGAAACGGACTATGGAAACATTAGAAACTAAGTTTGCGAAACTGGTGCACAATCATAAAAGCACCATATTTACGGTTTGTTACATGTTCTCGAAAGATCAGGATGAGGTTAATGATCTATTTCAGGAGGTGCTAATTAATCTTTGGAAAGGACTGGAGTCTTTCAAGGGGGAGAGTGACATCAAGACGTGGATTTATCGTGTGAGCATCAATACTTGCATCTCGTCAGAACGAAAGAAAAAACGCAATGCGTTACCCCTGGACATGGATATGAACCTGTATGAAGACCATGATGAGGATACTCGTCAGATAAAGATGCTATACCATCGTATCAACAAATTAGGTTACTTTGATAGGGCCATTGTTCTACTGTGGTTAGAGAATCTGAGCTATGATGAGATAGCTGCCATTACCGGTATCTCAGTGAAAAATGTTTCCGTTCGTCTTTTTCGCATCAAAGAGCAATTAAAAAAGATGTCTAACAACTAAAAAATAGAATTATGGAAAACTATAGCGAATTAGAAGAAATGCGTCAGCAAATTGGAGTCTTGAAGAATAAATTGAACTACCAGAAGATTGTGAATGACAACATCATCCATAATGTGGTGCAAGAGAAGGTAGATACTATTCATAAAGTTGGTTGGGGGATAGTTGTGTTAGGTATATTGGAAGTACCGTTTGTGATGTGGGTGTTTAGAGAACTGTGTGGCTTCTCGTGGATGTTCTGTATTGTCACGGCTTTGTATGTGTTGTCAACTGTGATTTATCAGATTTTGTTAAATGTATCATTGCAGCGTCAAATTAGGCCCGATGAAGATTTGTTGGCAGTGAGCAAACAATTGGTGAAGCTGAAGAAACGTAACGTACAATGGCTGTTTTTTTCTATGCCTTTTACTGCTTTGTGGACAGGCTATCTAATTTGGGAGGCATATAACCATCGAACCATCTTCTCCGTAGATTTCTCGATGTTAGTGTATATTGTAATTTTCGGCGTGGTATTGGGTCTTGTTATAGGTTTGACTGTCTTCTATAAGCGCTATAATGCCATGAAAGATGCTGTTAGTCAGATTGCTGTATTCTTACCAAAGAAGAATCAGATTTGGCAGGAGAAATTGGATGACGCCTTTGACAGTATTAATGAGCTGCAATAGGGGGAAGATAGACATGGTGATATAGTGAATATGTTTCCTCACGGGTATTTTTTTAAGATCTCGTGAGGTTTTTTTTTTACTGTTATGTGAGGGGAAAGAGATTTATTATTAATTTTGCACCAAATTAAACAAATACTACTAAGTAATGCAACAAAAAATCGTTATTCTTGACTTCGGTTCACAGACTACTCAACTGATTGGCCGTAGGGTTCGTGAAATGGATACGTTTTGTGAAATACTGCCCTATAACAAATTCCCAAAAGATGATAATAATATAATAGGAGTAATATTGAGTGGTTCGCCATATTCTGTATATGATAAAGATGCCTTTCGGGTTGATTTATCACAGTTCGTCGGTAAATATCCAGTATTAGGCATTTGTTATGGTGCTCAATTAATGGCTTATTCTTATGGCGGTAAGGTGGAGTCGGCGGGTAGTCGTGAATATGGCCGTGCCCACTTAACACACTTTGATATCAACAATCCTTTGTTCAAAGGGTTTGAACCTAATTCGCAGGTTTGGATGAGCCATGGTGACACCATTACAGAGTTGCCTGAAGGCTTTCAGGCTATAGCTTCTACAGAACATGTCAAGAATGCAGCTTATGCTAATCCAGAAAAGCGCATCTGGGCTGTGCAATATCATCCAGAGGTGCACCACTCTTTGCAAGGTTTCCAATTATTAAAGAATTTTGTGGTTGACATTTGCAAGAGTCGTCAGGAATGGAGCGCAGCTTCCTTTGTTGAAACTACAGTCAAGGAACTGAAAGAACAGTTAGGCAACGACCGGGTAATATTGGGCTTAAGTGGTGGTGTTGACTCAAGTGTGTGTGCTACTTTGTTGAATCGCGCTATCGGTGATAATTTGACCTGCATTTTTGTAGATCATGGCATGTTACGCAAGAATGAGTTCAATAAGGTGATGGAAGCTTATAAGGGCTTAGGATTAAATGTGATAGGCGTAGATGCCAGTGCTAAATTCTTTAACGACTTGAAAGGAGCTACCGATCCAGAAGCCAAGCGTAAGATTATTGGAAGAGATTTTATAGAAGTATTTGATTCTGAGGCACGAAAAATTAAAGATGCAAAATGGTTAGCACAAGGAACAATCTATCCCGATCGTATTGAGAGCTTGAATATTACAGGAAAAGTTATCAAAAGTCATCACAATGTGGGAGGCTTACCAGAAGAAATGCATCTACAGTTGTGTGAACCCTTGAAGTGGTTGTTTAAGGATGAGGTGCGTAGGGTAGGTCGGCAATTGGAAATGCCGGAGCGATTAGTGAAGCGTCATCCATTCCCTGGCCCAGGCTTGGCTGTAAGAATATTAGGTGAAGTAACACCAGAAAAGGTGAGGGTGTTGCAAGAAGCAGATGATATTTATATTGAAGCCTTACACAATTATGTATGCGAGGATGGCTTGACCTTATATGATAAAGTGTGGCAAGCTGGTACCGTATTGCTAAGTCCTGTCAAAAGTGTAGGTGTGATGGGTGATGAACGTACCTACGAAAACCCTGTAGCGCTTCGTGCTGTAACCAGTATGGATGCTATGACTGCAGATTGGGCACATCTGCCATATGATTTCCTGGCGAAGGTATCCAATGATATCATTAATAAAGTGAAAGGTGTGAACAGAGTATGTTACGATATTTCTTCTAAACCACCATCGACCATTGAGTGGGAATGAAGCTGCTGGTAGTCTGTCTTTTTTTTGTGCTTAAGATGACACTTATTTCATAAATATTCATTAATTTTGCAGAATTAAATAATGATAAATACTGAATAGATATGCTTGAAATGTTGTCTAAATTTGATTTTCTGGAAGTTGTAAGATGTACTATCTCACTGTTGATCGTGATTGATATCATTGGTGCACTACCTATAATTCTTGATTTGAGAGCAAAAGGAATGCAAGTGAATGCTACGAAAGCAACGGTGCTGGCAACTCTTTTCATGTTAGGCTTCTTCTATGTAGGTCATTTAATTTTGCAACTTTTTAGTGTCGATGTACAATCGTTTGCAATAGCAGGCGCGTTCATTCTATTCTTTATGGCATTAGAAATGATTCTCGATGTAGAGATTTTCAAGAATGCCGGTCCAACCAAAGATGCTACGTTAGTACCTCTGGTCTTTCCCTTGTTAGCTGGCTCAGCTTCGTTTACCACATTGTTAGCGTTAAGAGCTGAGGCGTGGGATATTAATATTTTGATTGCTTTGATTTTGAATATGATATGGGTGTACATAGTGCTGAAGATGGCCGATAAAGTAGAGCGCTTTTTTGGCAAATCAGGTATTTATGTCATTCGTAAATTCTTTGGCATTATTCTATTGGCCATTGCAGTTAGAATGTTTACTGCTAACCTATCATTGTTGATTAATCAGATAGGAAAATAAAGTAGTATTATCATATTTCTTTCTTTTTTTTATTTTGTCTTAATTTTTTTTGCTGTTTTTATTTGCAAAGATGTCCATAATTCGTAATTTTGGGAAGATAATGAGTATTAGACCTTTTAATTAGTCTTTTACCCAATAATTTTTGATAACCTTAAAAAAGTAATGCTATGAGCTATTTGCGTTTTGATAAAGCACTGATGAACAATCTGGAAGAAGCGTTACCACGAGAAATTCTAAGGACTAATAAATCAGGTGCGTATCATTGTACGACGATAGTAGGATGCAATACACGAAAATATCACGGATTGCTGGTAATTCCTGTTCCAAACTTAGACGACGAAAACCATGTGCTATTATCTTCTCTTGATGAGACGGTGATTCAGCATGGAGCGGAGTTTAATTTGGGACTACATAAATACAATGGCAATCATTATAGTCCAAACGGGCATAAGTATATCCGTGAATTTGAATGTGACAAGATTCCTGCTACGACCTTCAGAGTGGGTGGTGTCATTCTGCGTAAGGAAATCGTTTTCGTACACCACGAAGACCGTGTGCTGTTGCGCTACACTTTAGTGGATGCACATTCGGCTACAATACTACGTTTCCGTCCATTTTTGGCATTTAGAAGCGTGCGTGAATATACCCATGAGAATTATCAGGCTAATCGTGATTATCAAGAGATTGAAAATGGTATCAAGACCTGTATGTATCCGGGTTATCCAGAACTCTTCATGCAGCTTAACAAGAAGAATGAGTTTCATTTCCAACCCGATTGGTATCGTGGCATTGAATATACGAAGGAGCAGGAGCGTGGCTATGATTTCAATGAAGACCTCTATGTGCCTGGATATTTCGAAGTAGAAATAAAGAAAGGTGAAAGTGTGGTATTCTCTGCAGGCATATCGGCCTTTAAGAACACACGTACCTTGAAGAAAGTGTTCCAGGATGAAGTTGATGATCGTACACCTCGTGATAACTATTACCATAGTCTGAAGAATGCAGCTCATCAATTCCATAATGTGCATGGCGATGAACATTACATTCTCGCAGGCTACCCATGGTTTAAGTGCCGTGCTCGTGACTTGTTCATTTCATTGCCTGGTTTGACATTGGCTGTCAATGAACAAGACCAGTTTGAGGATGTGATGAAAACTGCTGAAAAAGCTTTAAGGCAGTTTATCAATGGTGAGCCAGTTACATATAAGATATATGAGATGGATCATCCTGATATTTTGTTATGGGCTGTATGGGCACTGCAGCAGTATGCAAAAGAAACCACAAAGGAGCATTGCCATACTAAATATGGCTCTCTTCTGGTGGATATCATCAAGTTTATCCTCGACCGCAAACATAACAACCTATTTTTACATGACAATGGCTTGTTGTTTGCTAACGGAACAGAAAGGGCTGTTACTTGGATGAACTCTTCGTCTAACGGCAAACCAGTAATTCCTCGTACAGGCTATATTGTTGAGGTAAATGCATTGTGGTATAATGCACTTCGTTTTGTTGCTGATATGGAACGAGAATTTGGTGAAGTAGATTTTGCCAATGAGTTGGATGCACAAGCTGAAGTAACAGGTAAATCATTCGTAGATGTATTCCGTAACGAATATGGATATTTGTTTGATTATGTTGATGGTTTTATGATGGATTGGAGTGTTCGTCCGAACATGATATTCACTGTAGCCTTCGATTATTCACCGTTGACTACTCAACAAAAAAAGCAAGTACTTGATATCTGTACTAAAGAGTTGCTGACAGCAAAGGGTATTCGTACTTTGAGCCCGAAGAGTGGTGGATATAATCCTTATTATGTAGGTCCACAAACTCAGCGTGATTTCGCCTATCATCAGGGAACCGCTTGGCCTTGGTTGATGGGCTTCTATATGGAAGCATACCTGCGCATATTCAGGATGAGTGGCGTTTCATTTGTAGAACGCCAGCTCATTGGTATGGAAGATGAAATGCAAACCCATTGCATTGGTACATTGTCTGAACTATACGACGGTAACCCTCCATTTATAGGACGAGGTGCAGTTTCGTTTGCGATGAATGTGGCAGAAATGTTGAGGCTGCTGAAGTTATTGAATAAGTATAACATGTAATAAGGAGGAGGATACGAGATGAAAGTATTAATGTTTGGATGGGAATTTCCCCCTCATATTTTAGGTGGTTTAGGTACTGCCAGCTATGGACTTACCAAAGGTATGTCTAAACAGCGCGACTTAGAAATAACGTTCTGTATTCCGAAACCATGGGGTGACGAAGACCAGAATTTCTTGCGCATTCTTGGAATGAACAGTACGCCTATAGTATGGCGTGATGTCAGTTGGGATTATGTGAAAGACAGAGTGGGGGGCTATATGGACCCACAGCTCTACTATGACTTGCGTGATCATATTTATGCTGATTTCAATTATATGCATACCAATGACCTTGGTTGTTTGGAGTTCTCAGGTCGTTATCCAGAAAACTTGCATGAAGAAATCAACAACTATTCAATTGTGGCAGGCGTTGTGGCTCGTCAGCAAGAATTTGATATTATTCACTCTCACGATTGGTTGACATATCCTGCTGGTATTCATGCAAAGCAGGTGTCAGGCAAACCATTGGTTATACATGTTCATGCTACTGATTTTGACCGTAGCCGTGGTAATGTGAACCCCACTGTTTATGCTATCGAGAAAAATGGCATGGATCATGCAGATCATATTATGTGTGTGAGTGAATTGACGCGCCAGACTGTTATCAATAAGTATTATCAGGATCCTCATAAGGTGTCAACGGTACACAATGCTGTTACACCATTGGCACAAGAAATTTTGGATATCATACCAGAAAAGAAACCTAATGAAAAGGTTGTTACCTTCTTGGGCCGTTTAACTATGCAGAAAGGACCAGAGTATTTCGTTGAAGCTGCTAGCTTAGTATTGCAGCGTACTAAGAATATTCGTTTCTGTATGGCTGGTAACGGTGATATGATGGAAAAGATGATTCGCTTAGTGGCTGAACGAGGCATTGCTGATAGATTCCATTTCCCTGGCTTTATGAAAGGTAAGCAGGTATATGAGTGCTTGAAGGCAAGCGATGTGTATGTGATGCCTTCTGTATCAGAACCATTTGGTATTTCTCCGTTGGAGGCTATGCAATGTAGTGTGCCTACTATTATCTCAAAGCAGTCTGGCTGTGCAGAGATTTTGGACAAATGTATCAAAGTGGACTATTGGGATATACATGCACTGGCTGATGCTATGTATTCTATTTGTACTTATCCTGCCATGTATCAGTACTTGCATGATGAGGGTAAAGTAGAAGTAGATGGCATTACTTGGGAAGATGTGGGTCTGAAAGTACGCCGCATCTATGATGATGTGATTAGAAATTACTAAAACGATAATACTAAATAGATATGAGAACAATCTGTCTTTTTTTTGAAATACATCAGCCGATTCTCTTGAAGCGCTATCGTTTCTTTGATATCGGTATTAATCATTATTATTACGATGATTATGCAAATGCTACTCGCATTAGCGATGTAGCTGAGAGGTCTTATATACCAGCTCTGAACACCTTGATCGATATGGTGAATGAGAATAAGGGGGCATTTAAGGTAGCTATTTCTGTTTCTGGTATCGCTTGTGAACAGTTAGAAATTCATGCACCTGCAGTTATTGATTTGTTGAAGAAATTGAATGATACTGGATGCTGTGAGTTCTTGGCAGAACCTTATTCTCATGGCTTATCAGCTCTTACCAATGAAAAAGCATTTAAGAACCAAGTTGGTCGTCAAGTTGAGAAAATGAATGCTTTATTTGGTGTTACTCCAAAAGTATTGGTGAACACTGATATGCTGTATGACGATGAGATTGGCGCTATTGCTGCTGATATGGGCTTCAAGGGTATGCTGACAGAAGGTGCTAAACATGTATTAGGCTGGAAGAGCTCACATTACTTGTACCATTGCAACACAAATCCTAAGCTGAAGCTTTTGTTGCGTGATTTTAAGTTGTCTGATGATATCTCTTTACGCTTCTCAAATACAGAATGGAGCGAATATCCACTGTTTGCTGACTCATTCATGAAGAAGATCAATGATCTTCCACAAGAGGAACAGGTAATTAATCTGTTTATGGAGTTGGGTGCTTTGGGTATAGCACAACCATTATCTTCAAACATCCTGCAGTTTATCAAAGCTTTACCAGCTCAGGCTAAGGAAATGGGCATTACATTCTCAACGCCATTAGAGGTAATGACAAAATTGAAGTCAGTTTCCCCAATTGATGTGCCATATCCAATTTCATGGATTGATGAAGAACGTGACACCAGTTGCTGGTTAGGTAATGTAATGCAGCGTGAGGCATTTAATAAGTTGTATAATGTAGCTGACCGTGTGTTGCTTTGCAATGATAGAAGAATCAAGATGGACTTCGACTATTTGCAGTCAAGTACTAATTTCCGTGATATGACTACCAAGAATAATGGCGTAGGTATTGACCGTGGTATTTATGATTCTCCATACGATGCTTTCACAAATTACATGAATATCTTAGGAGACTTCTGTAAGCGCGTTGATTCACTCTATCCATCAGATATTGAGAATGAAGAGCTGAATGCTTTGCTCACCACCATCAAGAATCAGGATACTGAGATTTCTAAGCTGAATAAGGAGTTAGAGAAGACCAAGGAAATAGTGGAAGATGCTAAGGCTTTGAAGAAGGCTATGGCTGCTAAAGCTCCGAAGGCTAAGGCTGAGAAAAAACCTGCAGCAAAGAAACCTGCAGCTAAAAAGTAAGCTGAAAGTATTGCATATAAATATATAAAGAGGTTGTCTCAATCGAGGCAACCTCTTTTATTGATGATGTAAAGCATGTTTATTGATCACCAAACTTTGTGTACATTACTTCCAAACAAATTGGGTTATTTAGTTTGCCGTCTGTAGTGCCTTTGCCACCGACCATTCTCGCATATGTTGGTTTCAGTTCGTGGGTAATGTCCACTACTTGAGTAGTTGACGAATAATAGCTGCTGCTTTCTGTATATGTTTCTACTTCAATAGGTACTATTAATACCTTGTTTTCTTCCACCCATTGGGCTTCACGTTCAGCTGTCCAGGCCGCCCCCGCTTCTTCTTTTTCTTTTTTCTTTTCCAGTATGGTTACCTTTATCAAGTTAGCGATATTGTTAAAGACATACTTGTTGTATTCAACCGCATTATGTTCAACGTAGAAAGTGCTGGTATTGTCAGGCAACAAGTTCATTTCGAAAAATTCTTTAAGATCTTTCTTCCTGATAAGTAAAACTTTTTCTGGCTGATCTATTGAAAAGTCATATCTCTTTTCGTCGGGGTAATTCGTTAACGTTAATTTTACAGAGTTGATAGTATCATTTCCCAGTTGCTGGTATATCTCGTCGTATGGTATTGTCAAGGCTGTGAAAACCCCAGCTGGCGATTTGAGATAAGTAAAGTCTGGGTCATTAATCTTCTCTTTTAGCTTATCAGAATGTGTAAACTTATTAGCTTGAATTACTTCAGGTGTAGAACTGAAGATAAATTCCACAGCTGAGAAAATTGAATCTGTACCAGCTTTGCCTTTCTCATCAGTCACATTCTTTTTTAAAGCAACGCCTAGTGAATCGGTTGCATACACTTTGAATCCCATATAAAGAATTACGCGATTTACATATATGATTGTACCATCGCCATATTCTGTTGTCATGTAATAACCAGGAATTACATTGTTGGTCAGCGTTTCACCATCTTTAAAATACTCAGGATGTTCCCTGTTTAATTTTAAGATTCTTGTACCTTCTTCCTTGTCCAGCTCTATGTCAATGTAATTTTCATTTTCAGTAGAAGACTTTGAGAAATCATGCGCAGTATATGCAGTTGATCCAATTATTTTATTTTTATCGTAATACTTGTCAACATCAATGTTGGTGTAGCGATAGAATCTGCCGTGTGCTTTCCTGTCGGCCAGCCATTGATCGTTTAACTCGTAAGCATTCACACGACAAGCTGTTATTGAATCACCAAAAAAACCTTTAGTTGTACTCGTATTCTTGCTATAAGAAAGTCTTAAGAAAGCTCTCTCACAAGCATCTTCAACCAATTTGCCAGTACCCGTTTTGGTTTCTTCGTCATATTTATATACCTCCGGAAATGTATAGTTTTCTGCCGTATACATTTCCGTTAAGAAACTGGCATCGTAATAACCAAATTCTGGATCAGAAAATCTGCCAAGATAAGCAGTCAGAGAACGTGCGTATACAGAATCTGCCTGTACAGTTTCAGACATGACTTCAAATTTGGTGGAGTAGGTAGCTACCATGTCTTCTTTTGGCAATATCTCCCAACCTATGGTGTCTGTCGTGTCGTCGCAACTGAAGAATAACAGGAGCATCAGTAACGCAAAGCCTGGAAATTTACATTTCATATAATTCGTTCCTTATAGTTTGTCTATAGTCTATTTTGATGTTCTAAAACGGTATCATAGAAATCGTTTACTGCCTGCAACATGTTCTCTTCCTGATAAGGCAAGAACGGTTTGCCACTAAGTTTAGCGTATTCTATCAACTCAGGATCCACATCTTTCGTTTGTTGAATAATGGCATCAGAATAATCAATAGCTAATTTGTTCAACTGGATGAAATCCACTGGGGTTGTCAAACTGGCTATATCACTTTCTTCTATACCTTTCACCAACAGTTTGGAAGTGAAGTTCTCAGGGAAATTGTTGCAAAAATCTTTATCGTATAGTGAATATACAATTTTTGATTCCATGAAGGCGGGTTCATAACTATAGGCTTTCTTTATGTAAAGTGGAGCCAAAGCAGTGAAACATCCGTGGCAATGAATAATATCCGATCTCCAACGTAATTTCTTTACTGTCTCAAGTACGCCTCTAACGTAGAAGATGGAACGTTCATCGTTGTCATCATATTCTTTACCATCCTCGTCGATAAGCTGCATTCTATCCTGAAAATAATCATCGTTGTCAATGAAATATACCTGGATACGTGCCGACTGAATGGAAGCCACCTTGATGATGAGTTGATGATCAGTATCATCAATAATAATGTTTATACCAGAAAGACGAATTACTTCGTGCAACTGATTCCTACGTTCGTTTACCGTTCCCCATTTAGGCATAAAAACCCTAATGTCGCGACTATTCTCCTGAACAGTTCGTGGGAGGTTACAACAAATATCCGCCATCTCTGAGGCTGCTACAAACGGAGCAATCTCTTGTGTAATAAATAAAACTCTATCTGTATTAGTCATAAAAAAACGATTCTATTCTAATTGAATACAAAGGTACAAAAAAATAATGACTTACGGTAATTTTTCACAAAAAATGGCACACTGATACCTTCAGTGTGCCATTTTTAAACACTTATTAATACGCTTTAAGTTTTCTGAAAAATTCTATTGTTGAAAACTCTTGTGCATAGCCGCAGCTGCTTTTCTACCATCACCCATGGCAAGAATCACTGTTGCACCACCACGAACAATATCACCACCAGCAAAGAGGGTAGGGATAGACGACTGCATGTC
>JAIKZS010000086.1 GCA_024682035.1 Bacteroidaceae bacterium | reverse complement strand
TGTGGACAAATCGTAAAAATCTGCTGTTGGAGGCTGCAAAAATTTTGGCAGATTAGGAAAAATC
Organism: Bacteroidaceae bacterium; assembly: GCA_024682035.1. Lineage (GTDB taxonomy): Bacteria > Bacteroidota > Bacteroidia > Bacteroidales > Bacteroidaceae > Bacteroides. Next base: position 2,329 of record JAIKZS010000086.1, on the reverse strand, counting down.
TATATTTTTGCAGGATGTAATGACGAATTACTCACTAACGGGTTTGTGGGTCCTGATATCATCATCCCCACCTTATTTTTATATAGAGCAAGCATTTTTATCATTTATAAATTTCAAATTAAAACCAAAACAAAACAACAATGAAAAGAAAACTACTCTTTTTAATGGCCCTCTTCGTGAGCAGCACGATGGCGTGGGCAGAAAGCGGCACATGCGGCGACGGCGTCACATGGGATTTAACAGATGGTACGCTGACTATCAGTTATACTGGTAGCGGTACCGGTGCGATGCATGATTATGCTGCGGTAAACGAAGTTCCTGACATGCCGTGGGCTTCTAGTAGAACAACTATCACCTCTGTTGTCGTTGGTGAAGGTGTGACGCACATTGGAAATTTAGCATTCTATGGTCACACCAATCTTGAAAGCATCACGTATCCCACGTCTTGTACGACCATTGGAGATAATGTTTTCTATGGTTGTACCAGTCTTCAAAGCTTCACTGTCAAAAACACTGTGACGTCCATCGGCATACAAACCTTCAAGGGGTGCACCGTCCTTAATAGTGTAACCTTTGAAAGCGGATGCCAACTTACTGAAATCAGCAGTGAACTTTTCAAGGGTTGCACCAGTCTGACTAGCATAGAGATTCCAAGTTCAGTTACCACATTGGGAGTATCTCCATTTGCCTATACTGGACTGGAAAGTATCACGGTAGCGGCAGGTAACGAGAAATACGACTCACGCAACAGTTGCAATGCCGTTATTGAAAAATCATCCAACACCTTGGTAGTGGGATGCAAGAATACAACAATCCCAAGTTCGGTAACAACCATCGGTGAAAATGCTTTCATTGGCTGTACCTTTAGTTCTTTCAATATCCCTGAGACTGTAATAGCTATCGGAGAGGGGGCATTTTATGATTGTACCTCTCTTAATAATGTCACCATTCCCAGCGGGGTAACGATAATTAATCCTTCTACATTTAATGGATGCAGCTCTCTTAATAATATCACCTTCAATGGCGATATAACACAAATAGGAGGGTATGCTTTCAATGGCTGTGCCTTTACTTCTTTCAATATCCCTGCAACTGTGACGAGCGTTGGTTTATTTAATAATGGTGAGCTTAGTGCTTTTGGTTGCCCCAACTTGGAAGAAATAACCATCAATTATCCGACTGCAGCGTATGATATGTTTGCGTTTATTGGTATAGATATGAACACAGTTTTTCCTTTTCCTCTCGACAATCTAACTGCCATTAATGTGCCGGGGGTATTACTCGATGAGTATGCCTCGTCGGGGGAGGTGGTAACTGGTATGTTGGTCGAAGGTTACAACTATTGTCTAACCAGTTTGAAAGCCACTTGGCAGGGAAATTCGGCTAATGGCAGCTACTGGTCCACCTATTATAATAATGCTTGCAATGTGACGGTAGATGCAAACACTCAGATCTATTACATCAGCACCATTGATGGCACCAACGCCACACTCACAGAGAACACCACCGACAAGGTGATTACTAAAGGAAAGGCCGTTGTGCTGAAGTCAACAGCCGAAAATGTCACCCTGAGATATAGTGCTGCTGCTTCTGGTTGCGCTTACACTGGCAACCAGCTTGCAGGTGTCGATGTAGCTACTACTATTGTGGGCAGTGCATACGAAAACAAGTACATCTATACGCTGGCAAACGAGAGCGGCCTCGGCTTCTATAAATACACCGGCTCGACCTTAGGTGCCAACAAGGCATTCCTGCCTCTTGATGCAGAAGTAGCAGCCGGTGCCCGTGGTTTCGTGTTCGAGTTCGAGGAGACCACTGGTGTTAATGAAGAATTAAGAATGAAGAATGAAGAATTTGCTCCCGCTGTGTACTACAACCTCAAGGGTCAGCGGGTGGAGAAGCCAGCAAAGGGACTGTATATCAAGAACGGAAAGAAGTATATCGTAGAGTAAAGGAGGACATCATAATGAAAAAGAACTATATAACACCCAAGACAGAGATCGTCAACATCGCTGCTGCTCAGATGATCTGCGGCAGTAACGTAACTATCAGCAACGACACCACCAGCAGCCAGTGGTCACGTGGTGGCGACTGGGATGATGAGGATATTGACGAGTAAAAAAGGAATCATTTATTCGTATATATTTTAACCTAACTGTAACGTAGGCCCTTTGCTCCGTGAGGAGCGAGGGGCCTTGGCAACCATCTGCCAGTCCTTCGAAACGCTCTTGCCATCGGCATCCTTCCACCTGCGACGGCGCACATGAAGGACCGTGCGGTATTCACGGATGGGAAAGTCGTTCATGCAGGACTCTTCATAGAAACCATT
>JAIKZS010000145.1 GCA_024682035.1 Bacteroidaceae bacterium | reverse complement strand
TTCATCTTGTCCACCAATATCTTGGTAAAGGCTTCTTTCACGTCTTTTTGTACATACACACGCTCGGCATTGTTGCAAATTTGACCGTTGTTACCAATGCGGCTGTCAACGATCCACTGCGCTGCACGCTCCAGGTCGGCATCTTTCATGACAATGGCTGGTGCCTTGCCACCCAGTTCGAGGCTTACCTTGGTAATATTCTTAGAGGCTGCTGCCATGATGCTGGCACCTGCACCTACTGAACCAGTAACAGATACAATGTCAATCTTGGGAGATCCTGCCATTTCGTTGCCAATGACAGAGCCCTTGCCAGTAACGATGTTGATGACACCAGCCGGCAGTCCTGTCTGGGCTACTACCTTGGCAAACTCGGTGCAGTTCTCAGGAGTGAGCTGCGATGGCTTGATTACGATGGTACAACCTGCTATGAGGGCTGCTCCGGCCTTGCGGGCAATGAGGAAGAACGGGAAGTTCCAGGGCAGGATGCCAGCCACCACGCCAATGGGCTTTTTGGTGAGCAGGATGGTTTCGTTGGGACGGTCGGAAGGGATGATCTCGCCTTCGATGTGACGGGCAAAGGAGGCCATGTACTCGAAATAGGAGATGGTAGCACCCACTTCAATGGCTGCCCAGTTGCGTGTCTTGCCTTGTTCGCGCATGATGATTTCAGTAAACTCTTGTTCGCGTTGCTTGATGCCGGCAGCTATCTTCAGCAGGTACTGGGCACGCTCGATGGCTGGGGTGTTGGCCCAAGCTTGCTGGGCTGCACGGGCTGCATCAAGAGCACGATTTACGTCTTCAATTGTGCCTTCGGGCTGACGGGAAATCACTTCCTCGGTCGAGGGGTTCAATACTTCAATCCATTGGCCATTTGAGCTCTCGCAGAACTGGCCGTTGATGTACATTTGTAAGTCTTTCATAAAAGGTATTATTTTGTAAAGTTTGTATGAGTTCAAAGTTAACAAAAAAAACTTACTTCTGCAGGGAATCACACTTTTTTTTCAGTACCTTTGCGAAAATTAAGAACAATCATTAAAGCGATATAGATGTATGGACTACTTACCGAATGATCCGATGATGCTGGTATCGAGCGTGAATATGCTGCTGCGTGACGATGAATTTGATACACTGGAGAGTTTGTGCTACTACTTTGACAAGGAGCCTGAACAGCTGAAGACCTATTTGCTGGACAATGGCTATGAGTATAGCGAGGAGCAACGACAGTTCAGACCTGTGGGCTATGATGCCTGATGGGCGGACCCTGAATGGAGGCTGTGCTGGCGGAATGACCAGCGGTGCCTGTTGACTGTGGGTGGGGGATTGGCCTACCTGAAAGGTGAGAGGGTGCTTTGACAAGGGGATGAAAAACAAAGAAGGACAGCCTTTTGGGCTATCCTTCTGCGGTGCGTACGAGACTCGAACTCGTGACCCCGTGCGTGACAGGCACGTATTCTAACCAACTGAACTAACGCACCAGATTTGGTTTTGCGGATGCAAAGGTATGTATTATATTTGGAACGTGCAAATTTTTTTTCTATTTTTGTTGCCGATTTTTTAAAATTATATGCATTAGAATTATGAAAGTGGTCATTATTGACTATAACGCCGGCAATATCAGGTCGGTGGAGAATGCGCTGAAAAGACTTGGTGTTGAGCCAGTCATCACGGCCGACCATGAGCTGATTCGCACGGCCGATAAGGTGATTTTCCCCGGAGTGGGTGAGGCTGCCACCACCATGAACTTTTTGAAGGAACGAGGGCTGAACACGCTCATCAAGGGCCTGAAGCAACCTGTGCTGGGCATTTGTCTGGGCATGCAGCTGATGTGCCGCTACTCTGAAGAAGGCAGTACGCCATGCCTAGGCATATTCGATACCGATGTGAAGCGCTTTGTGAGTAACCGACATGAAGACAAGGTGCCGCACGTGGGGTGGAATACTATATATGGTATGGGGGCATCATCAGTCACACCAGGACTGTTTGACGGTGTGGCCGAAAACGCTTATGTGTATTTCGTGCATAGCTACTATGTGCCGGTGGGCAGCTTTACCATTGCCACAACCGACTATATTTTGCCTTTCAGTGCTGCTATTCAACAGGGCAATTTCTATGCCACGCAGTTCCATCCGGAGAAAAGTGGCTCGATTGGTGAACAGATACTTAAAAACTTCTTGTTTGAGATATGATTGAACTGATACCGGCCATTGATATTATTGACGGCAAATGCGTGCGACTGTCGCAGGGTGATTATGACAGGGTGAAGGAGTATAGTGCCTCGCCTGCCGATGTGGCGAAGGAGATGGAGGACCACGGCATCAGACGATTGCATGTGGTGGACTTGGATGGTGCTAAGTCGAAGCATGTGGTGAACTGGCGCACCCTGGAGCAGATTGCCAACGCAACTGATTTGGTGATTGACTTTGGCGGTGGGGTGAAGACGGATGATGACTTGCGCATTGTGTTCGATTGTGGGGCGCAGATGGTGACAGGGGGCAGCATTGCGGTGAAAGAGCCTGCCACTTTTGAGCGCTGGTTACTGAAGTATGGGGCTGAGAAGATGATTCTGGGGGCTGACGTGAAAGGGGGAAAGATAGCGGTGACAGGTTGGCTGGAGGACAGCGACCGTGAGCTGATGTCTTTCTTGCAGCATTATACCGAGCAGGGGGTGCAGCAGGTGATTTGCACGGAAATCAGTCGTGACGGTATGTTGCAGGGTCCTGCTATTTCGCTTTACAAAGATATGCTGGCAAGATTTCCCGACTTGCATCTGATTGCCAGTGGGGGCGTGAGCAGCATGGACGACATTGTGCAACTGGCGGAGGCGCAGGTGCCAGGCGTGATTTTCGGCAAGGCGCTCTACGAAGGCAAAATTACTTTTACTGATATAGAAAAATTCCTAATTTAATCAATATGTTAGCGAAACGAATCATTCCTTGTCTGGATATCAAGGACGGGCAGACGGTGAAGGGTACTAATTTCGTGAACCTGCGTCAGGCAGGTGATCCAGTGGAATTGGCTCGTGCCTATAGTGAACAAGGGGCTGACGAACTGGTGTTCCTGGATATTACGGCCAGCTTTGAGGGGCGTAAGACTTTTACGGAACTGGTGAAGCGCATTGCCGAGAACATCAGCATTCCTTTTACCGTGGGTGGAGGCATTCACGAACTTAGTGATGTGGACCGACTGTTGGGAGCAGGGGCCGATAAGATTTCTATCAATTCATCGGCCATCAAGCATCCGGAACTGATTGACCAGATTGCACAGAACTTCGGTTCGCAGGTGTGTGTGCTGGCCATCGATGCCAACCAAACGGAAAGGGGCTGGAAGTGCTTCTTGAATGGGGGCAGGGTGGAAACCGACAAAGAGCTGTTCAGTTGGGCGCGTGAGGGCGAACAACGAGGGGCTGGCGAGATTCTGTTTACCAGCATGAACCACGATGGAGTGCGCAATGGCTATGCCAACGAGGCGCTGGCAAAACTGAGCGATGACTTGTCTATCCCCATCATAGCCTCGGGTGGAGCTGGCAAGATGGAGCATTTTAGGGATGTTTTTACGATAGGAAAAGCTGATGCTGCACTGGCGGCTGGTGTTTTTCACTTCGGAGATATGCGAATTTCCGAATTAAAATCGTATCTTTGCAGCGAGAATATAACAATTAGAAGGTAAATAATGTTAGATTTTAACAAACTTAATGGACTGGTGCCTGCTATTGTGCAGGATGCCGATACGGCTAAAGTGCTGATGCTGGGTTTTATGAATCAGGAGGCTTATGACAAGACAATGGAAACCGGACTGGTTACCTTTTATAGTCGTACGCGTCAGCGCTTGTGGACCAAGGGCGAGGAGAGCGGTAACTTTCTGGATGTGGTGTCGGTCAAGGAGGACTGCGACCAGGATACTTTGTTGATTCAGGTGCATCCACGCGGACCAGTGTGCCATACGGGTACTGATACTTGCTGGGGCGAGGTGAACCGTGAACCTATTATGTTCCTGAAAGAGCTGCAACACTTCATTCAGAAGCGTTACGAAGAAATGCCCGAGGGCTCTTACACTACCAGTTTGTTCCAAAGTGGCATCAACAAGATGGCGCAGAAGGTGGGTGAGGAGGCTGTTGAGGCTGTTATCGAGGCTACCAACGGTACCGATGAGCGTTTGGTGTACGAGGGTTCCGACCTGCTGTATCACTTGATCGTGATGCTTACCGCCAAAGGCTTGAGTATTGAGGATTTGGCCAGGGAACTGGAGGAACGACATAAGCCGAATTGGAAAAAACATTGATAATGAAGAATGAATAATGAATAATGAATAATGAAGTATTTGTTACTTCCTGCTTCATAGTTCATAGTTCTTACTTCATAGTTCTTTGTTCTTCATTCTTAATTTAAATTGGATTATTTAGTACGATATAAGGATGTTAGGGTCAGTCAGGAGTACGAGACCGTGCTGCGAGGGGTGAACCTCGAGTTAGGGAAGGGTATGTTCGTATATCTGATTGGCAAAGTGGGGGCTGGTAAATCGAGCTTGCTCAAAACAATTTATGGGGAACTGGATATTGCGGATGGGGAAGCTGAAGTGCTAGGCTTTGACTTGAGGAAGCTGAAACAGAAACATGTGCCGAAGCTGAGGCGAAGACTGGGCATCGTGTTCCAGGATTTTCAACTGCTGACCGACCGATCGGTATATGATAACCTGAAGTTCGTGCTGAAGGCTACTGGCTGGAATAACCAGAAGGAGATTGAGAACCGCATATTCGCGGTACTGAAATTGGTGGGCATGGCCGACAAAGGGAACAAATTGCCCAACGAATTGTCGGGAGGCGAACAACAGCGTGTGGTCATTGCCAGGGCGGTACTGAACTCGCCCGACATTATTTTGGCCGACGAGCCTACGGGCAACTTGGATACCGAAACGGGAAGGGCCATCACCAAATTGCTGCATGACCTGAGCGACACAGGCTCGCTGGTCATTATGACTACTCACAACTTGCAACTGCTAAGGGAGTTCCCCGGCGTGGTGTATAGGTGTGAAGATCAGAAACTGGTAAAAGAAGAATAAAAACAATTAATAGGTAAAATAATATGAAAGTATTAAAGTTTGGAGGTACTTCAGTAGGCACAGCACAGCGCATGAAAGATGTGGCTAAGCTGATCATTGATGGTGAATGTAAGATTGTGGTTTTGTCCGCCATGTCGGGTACCACAAACACATTGGTAGAAATCTCAGATTATCTGTATAAGAAAAATCCTGATGGCGCCAATGAAGTGATTAACAAACTGGAAAGCAAATACGAGCGTCATATCGACGAACTCTATTCTACCCCAGAGTACAGACAGAAAGGACAGGAAGTCATCAAGTCGCATTTCGACGAGATTCGCTCCTATACCAAAGACCTCTTCACCTTGTATGAAGAAAGACTCATCTTGTCGCACGGTGAGCTGATTTCTACCGCTATGATGAACCTGTACTTGCAGGAGCAGGGGGTGAAATCGGTATTGCTGAATGCCCTCGACTTTATGCGCATGGATAAGAATGCCGAGCCCGATCCTGTATATATCAAGGAGAAACTGCAGGCACAGCTGGACTTGCATCAGGGGGCTGATCTCTATATCACTCAGGGATTTATCTGCCGTAACTCGTATGGTGAGGTAGATAACCTGCAGCGTGGTGGCAGCGACTATACGGCTTCTTTGCTGGGTGCTGCTATCAATGCCGATGAAATTCAGATTTGGACTGACATTGACGGGATGCACAACAACGATCCTCGTGTGGTGGACAAGACGGCACCTGTGCCTATGCTGCACTTCGAGGAGGCTGCCGAGTTGGCTTACTTTGGTGCCAAGATTCTGCACCCTACCTGCATACAGCCGGCTAAGTATGCCAACATTCCAGTACGCTTGCTGAACACCATGCAGCCTGATGCTTCTGGTACGCTGATTTCTAACAAGACGCAGCGCGACACCATCAAGGCGGTGGCTGCCAAGGATAATATTACGGCCATTAAGATCAAATCGAGCCGCATGTTGTTGGCTTATGGTTTCCTGCGCAAGGTGTTCGAGATTTTCGAGAGCTACCAGACCAGCATTGATATGATTTGCACCTCGGAGGTAGGCGTGTCGGTGACCATTGATAACACCAAACATCTGAACGAGATTCTGGAAGACCTGCGTAAGTATGGTACCGTGACTGTTGATAAGGATATGTGTATTGTGTGTATCGTGGGCGACCTGGAATGGGATAACATTGGCTTCGAGGCGCTCGCTGTAGATGCTTTGCAAGATATTCCTGTACGCATGATATCATATGGTGGCAGCAATTACAACATCTCTATCTTGATTCGTGCTTGCGACAAGCAGAGGGCTTTGCAGCAACTGAGTGATAAATTGTTCAACGGAAAATAATTTATGATGGGTTGCTCCTGGCAGGGGGCAACCCTTTCTAATATACAACTAAATGAAAGGACAATTCCCTATTGAAAAGTTTGGTGCCTTACAGACACCTTTTTATTATTATGACACTCAACTTTTACGGCAGACCTTGTCTATTATCCGTGCGGAAATAGGCAAGATAGACAATGCGGTGGAACATTATGCGGTGAAGGCAAATGCCAATCAGCAGGTGTTGCGCATTATCCGTGAATATGGATTAGGGGCCGATTGTGTGAGTGGAGGCGAGATCAAGGCGGCTTTGCAGGCTGGTTTCTCGCCCGACAAAATTGTGTTTGCCGGTGTGGGCAAGGCCGACTGGGAAATCAATCTCGGTCTGGAACACGACATTTTCTGTTTCAATGTAGAGTCTATCCCCGAATTGGAAATCATCAACGAACTGGCAGCTGCCAAAGGGGTAGTGGCGAAGGTAGAGTTCAGGGTGAACCCCGATGTAAAGGCACATACACATACCAACATCACCACGGGTTTGGCTGAGAATAAGTTCGGCATTTCCCTGAACGATGTGGAGCGTGTCATCGCGATGGCGCAACAGATGCAGCATGTAAAATTCATTGGTCTGCATTTCCATATCGGTTCGCAGATTCTTGACATGGGTGATTTTGCTGCACTGTGCAATCGAGTGAACGAATTGCTGACGCAGTTTGAGAAGCACCACATCCAGGTGGAGAACATCAATGTGGGAGGTGGCTTGGGCATCGACTATCAGCATCCTAACAGACAATCGATTCCTGATTTCTGCGAGTATTTCAAGACATTCAATTCGCTGATTAAGCGTCGTGACGGACAAATGTTGCACTTCGAGCTGGGCCGTGCTGTGGTGGCACAGTGTGGCACTCTCATCTCTAAGGTGCTGTATGTGAAACAAGGCACCAATAAGCAGTTTGCCATTTTGGATGCAGGCATGACCGACCTGATTCGTCCGGCTTTGTACCAGGCTTATCATAAGATAGAGAACATCAGTTCGGAACTGCCGGTAGAGACCTACGATGTGGTAGGACCCATTTGTGAGTCGAGCGATGTGTTTGGCAAGGCGGTTGACCTGAACAAGGTGCAGCGTGGTGACTTGCTGGCCATTCGTTCAGCAGGAGCCTATGGCGAAATCATGGCCTCGCAGTATAATTGCAGGGAATTGCCGCGCAGCTATACCACAGAAGATCTGCTATAAACCCGAAGGTTCATGATAAAACAGTTTTCCCCGCCTTTTACAGCGGGGAAACTTTTTTTATGCAATGTGACAAAGGAGGATTACTTCAGCACACCCAATTCCTTGCCCACCTTGATGAAGGCGTTGATGCAGCGATCCAGGTGCTCGCGCTCGTGACCAGCCGACAGCTGGACACGGATGCGTGCCTCGCCCTTTGGCACCACTGGGTAGTAGAAGCCGGTTACATAAATGCCTTCTTCCTGCATCTTGGCAGCAAACACTTGTGAGAGTTTGGCGTCGTACAGCATCACGGCACAAATGGCGCTCTGCGTGGGCTTGATGTCGAAGCCAGCAGCCAACATCTTGTCGCGGAAGTAGTTCACATTACTTACTAGTTTGTCGTGCAGTGCATTGCTCTCCTTGAGTATCTTGAAGGTTTCAAGCGCAGCACCGATAATGGCAGGAGCCACTGAGTTGGAGAACAGGTAAGGGCGACTGCGTTGGCGTAGCAGATCAATGATTTCCTTCCGACCCGTAGTGAAGCCACCCATGGCACCACCGAAGGCTTTGCCCAAAGTGCCTGTGTAAATATCTACACGTCCATAGGTTTGGTATAATTCGCTCACGCCATGACCAGTAGTTCCTACCACCCCAGCTGAGTGCGACTCATCTACCATGACCAGGGCATCGTATTGTTCGGCCAAATCGCAAATCTTGTCGAGTGGAGCCACATTGCCGTCCATCGAGAACACTCCATCGGTACAGATGATGCGGAATCGCTGAGCCTGAGCCTCTTGCAGGCACTTCTCCAGTTCATCCATGTTGGCATTGGCATAGCGATAACGTTTTGCCTTGCACAAGCGCACGCCATCAATGATACTGGCATGGTTCAGCGAGTCGCTGATAATCGCATCTTCGTCGGTCAGCAAAGGCTCGAACACACCCCCGTTGGCATCGAAGCAAGCCGCATAAAGTATGGTGTCTTCGGTGTGGAAATAGTCGGCTATGGCAGCTTCCAACTCTTTATGAATATCCTGAGTGCCACAAATGAAACGCACGGACGACATGCCGTAGCCACGGCGGTCCATCATCTCCTTGGCAGCCTGGATGAGTCTGGGATTATCGGCAAGACCCAAATAATTGTTGGCACAAAAATTAAGTACTTCTTGTCCTTTTACCGTGATAGCAGCACGCTGTGGACTCTCAATCAATCGTTCTTCCTTGTAGAGTCCAGCCTCTTTAATCTCGGCCAGTGTCTGGGCGAGATGTTCTTTCATTTTTCCGTACATAGTATCAAAATGTTTAAGATTTAGTGTCAAAGTTCAAATTCACTGCCAAATTAAGGAAAATATTTCAAATAATGATTATCTTTGTGCAACAAAATGAGTATAGACCTTTAAAACCTACAATATGAAAAATATACTGGTCATTGGTGCCACCGGGCAGATAGGATCAGAGCTTACGATGGAGTTGAGAAGCCGCTATGGCGATAGTCATGTAGTGGCTGGATATATACGAGGTGCAGAACCAAAAGGTGTGTTGAAAGATTCTGGGCCAGCGGCCATTGCAGACGTAACAGATGGTGATGCGATAGCAGAAGTCGTGAAAAAATACGATATTGACACCATCTATAATTTGGCAGCCTTGCTGTCGGTAGTGGCTGAAAGCATGCCCCGACTGGCATGGAAAATTGGCGTGGGGGGCTTGTGGAATGTGCTGGAGGTGGCACGCGAGCACCATTGTGCGGCATTTACTCCCAGTTCCATTGGTTCGTTTGGGCTTTCAACGCCACATGTGATGACACCGCAGGACACCATTCAGCGTCCAGGTACCATTTATGGCGTGTCGAAGGTGACTACCGAACTGCTGAGTGATTATTATTTTAATAAATATGGAGTAGATACCAGGTCGGTGCGCTTTCCAGGTATCATCTCCTACGTAACACCTCCTGGAGGTGGCACCACCGACTATGCGGTAGATATTTACTACTATGCGGTGAGAGGAGAAAAATTTGTTTGTCCGTTGCAACCAGGTACCCTGATGGACATGATTTACATGCCCGATGCCCTGCATGCTGCCATTATGTTGATGGAGGCGGATGCCAGCAAACTGTTGCATCGCAATGCTTTTAATCTGGCATCGATGAGCTTTGCGCCCGAAACGATTTATGAAGAGATCAAGAAACATATACCACAGTTTGAAATGGAGTACCAAATAGATCCGTTGAAACAACACATAGCCGACAGTTGGCCCGACTGCATGGATGATTCTTGTGCACGCCTTGAATGGGGCTGGCAGCCCAAATATGACTTGGCGGCCATGACCACTGACATGTTGGAGAAATTGAAACTGAAACTAAACAAATGAGGGTATGAAGTATAGCTGGAAGCTTTTCCTTTCTTTTTTGCTGATGGGGTTACTCGCATCGTGTGCGGGTAAGCAGACTCGTGCCAGTGAGGAGGTTGTGACGGAGCCCAGTGATACGGTGGAAACTTTGCCGGTGGAAGAATTTCCACTGGTGGAGGAGAAAGAAGTCATTCCTGCTAGGGTGGATGAGCTGTTCGACGATTTTATCTGGAACTTTGCCACAAATGAGAGGATGCAACGGCGCAGGATTAAATTCCCTTTGCAGGTGGTGACGCCTGAGGGGATAGGACAAGTGGTGCAGGATGAGTGGCAACACGACTCATTGTTCGCTAATCAGTCAACCTATACCCTGATGTTCGACGATGAGTCTGATTTCGATTACGAGGGCGATACCTCGCTGAGTGCTGCCATTCTGGAGTGGATTTACTTGGATTCTAGTATGCGTCAGCAGTATTTCTTCGGAAAACATAAGGGGGCTTGGATGCTTGATTCCATAGCATTGGCTCCGTTGGCAGAAGTCGATGATGAGGGTGGCTTCGTTTCATTTTATACTCGATTCGCGAACGATAGCATTTATCAGTTAGATCACATTACCAACCCCATAGAATTTGTGACGTTAGATCCAGATGATGAGTTTACCATATTGGAAACTACATTGGGCATTAGTCAGTGGTTTTCGTTTAAACCTGAGTTGCCCAAGGAAAAACTGACGAACATTTGTTATGGACAAACGAATGACGACCGCTCCAGGAGAAAGATCCTGAAGGTGAATGGGTCGCAAGATGGGTCGTCGATTATTCTGTATTTCCGCAAACGAGGGGGCGAGTGGGAGATGTATAGGTTTGAAGACACGTCAGTGTGAGCGTTTCACGTGATAAGATGAATTGAATTATGATGGATGGTTGGATACATAATACTTTTGGCTTGCAGGTGCAGGCGGCACAGCTGCTGGAATACCGCACAGAGGCCGAACTGTTAGACTATTTGGCGAAGGGAATGGTGAAGGCACCGTTCTTGCATGTGGGGGCTGGCAGTAACTTACTGTTTATCAACGAGCGCTATGAGGGTACGGTGCTGCATTCACAAATCAAGGGCATGGAGGTGACGGCCGAGAATGACCAAGAGGTTTGCTTGCGCGTGGGGGCTGGTGAAGTGTGGGATGATTTCGTGGCTTACTGTGTGCAACAGAACTGGTATGGCGCTGAAAATTTGTCGCTTATCCCTGGCGAAGTTGGAGCCAGTGCGGTACAGAACATTGGTGCTTATGGGGTAGAGGTGAAGGATTTGATTATGGCTGTTGAGACCATCGATGTAAACGGACAGAAGCGTGTGTTCCAACCTGCGGAATGTGCGTACGCTTATCGCGACAGCATCTTCAAGCGCCCAGAGATGAAACGCTACTTTGTTACTTATGTGCATTATCGACTGAGTAAGGTGGAGCACTTGAAACTGGACTATGGTACTATTCGTAAGGAATTGCCTGATGATGTGCCTGTTACCTTGCCTTTGGTGCGACAAACCATTATCAACATCCGACAGCGTAAATTGCCAGATCCTAAGGTGCTGGGCAATGCGGGTAGTTTCTTTACCAATCCGATGGTGAGCAGAGAGAAATGGCAACAATTGCTGGCTGCATATCCTGACATGCCTTATTATGAGGTGGATGCAGCGCGTGTGAAGATTCCTGCAGGTTGGATGATTGAACATTGTGGATGGAAAGGCAAGGCGTTGGGACCTGCTGCTGTGCACGATAAACAGGCGTTGGTGTTGGTGAATTTAGGGGGTGCGAGTGGCGCCGATATTGTGGCTTTGTCGGAGGCGGTGTGCCAAGCGGTGCTCAATAAGTTTGGCATCGAGATTCATCCCGAGGTGAACTTTATTGAATAAGGTGATAGTATGAAAATCAGAGTTTTAGGGTCAGGAACTTCAATGGGGGTACCCACCATAGGTTGCGATTGCGAGGTGTGCCGATCAACCGATCCGCGCGACAAACGATTGCGTTGCTCGTCGCTGGTCTATACCGACGATGCCGTGATTCTGATTGACTGCGGTCCTGATTTTCGTCAACAATATTTACAAGTACAACCCTTTGTGGTGCCCGATGCCATATTGATTACCCACGAACATTCCGATCATGTGGGGGGCTTGGACGACTTGCGCCCCAGCAATGTTTTTGGCGATGTGGATGTGTTTGCTGAGGACTATACGGCGCACGACCTGCGTACCCGTTTACCTTACTGTTTTGCGAAAGAAAAATATCCAGGCGTACCCGGCATTATGCTGAAAGAGGTGAAACCTTTCGAACCGTTCAAGGTGAAGAACACGGAAATCTTGCCACTTAGGGTGATGCATGGCAAATTGCCCATTTTGGGTTTTCGCATTGGCAATTTGGGGTATGTTACCGATATGAAAACCATGCCACAAGAGTCGTATGATGCCTTGAAGGGATTGGATATACTCATTATGAACGCTTTGCATGTGCGTGATCATCCTACGCATCAGAATATCGATACGGCCGTAAAGAACGCTTTGCGCATAGGTGCCAAGGAAACCTATTTCATTCACATGAGTCATTATGCCGGACTGCATGCGGTGGCTGATGCACAACTTCCACCCCATATTCATTACGCTTACGACGGATTAGAGCTTTTTTGTTAAAATTATTTTAGAAATGCTTGTTTGTGTTAGAAAATTTTAATACTTTTGTGAAAAATTTCTAACAAATATGAAATCTGTGCTAATACATAGGATTGCCATTGTGATGTCCTTGCTGTTGCTCTTAGCAGGAATCGTGGCTTATATGTATATGCGCAATTTCCGGATTTCTTCCACTGATACATCTGTTTTGTATGAATTGGTTCCTTCAAATGCCGTGACGGTTGTGGAGACTGATGATGTGTTGGCTTTTTTAGGAGAGGTGGACAATGGCATGTTTCCCGTTGCACTGCCCGCCTCTGACATCGTTAGTTTTATGAGCAAATCCATACAGGATTTTTTGCAGACATTGCCACACGGACTCAGTGTGGAACTGAGTAAAGTGTTGCTGAGCTATCATCAGCCAGAAAATTCTAAGAATCAGGTGCTTTATTGTAATATGAAGGCAGAAGATGCAGCTTTGTTCTACGATTATTTTGCAAGTAATTACTTGAATCCTGTGACCGAGCCATCGGTCATGAAATTCAAGGGTGAAGAGATCACTACGTATCAGTTGGCCGATGGGCACCAGCTTTCTGTCTATCTGGATGGCGATTTAGTGGCACTTAGTTTCTGTAATGATTTATTGCAGCAGGTCATTGAGGCACAACAAGAAAGTGGCACGCTTTCCAGCAATGCCACTTTTATGGATTTGAAAAATACGAATGCTACGTTTGCCCCTATAGCTGTTTATCAGCAAATCAACAACCACTGGAAGATTTCTTTCTAACAACTATCGTTAATCCTATTTTATTTAGAATGGCAGGTCGTCTGCAGCGTTGTTTTCGCCACCCTGGAAGGCTGGTGGTTCAGCAACAAACGGAGGTACGTTAACGTCAACAGGCTGTTGGCCTTCTGCTGCAGCATCTTGCACTCTCTCCACCTTCCACGCGCGAATAGAATTGAACCATTTATCTTGCCACTGACGGGCATCGATGTCGAATGATACGTTCAACTCTTCACCCATTTGGATATTGAATTGGTCAATCTTGTCGGCACCAAACACTTCAAAGCACATGCGACGAGGAAACTGGTCGTGATTCTCAACTACGTATGATTGTACTTTCCACTCGTTTCCTGTTGCTTTTGACACACCTGTACGAGTTGGCAAAATTGCGATTACTTTTCCACTAAATTCCATATTTGTTCTTTTTTTGTTTATTAATGATGCGAAGTTACATTTTTTTTGTGAGAAAACCGTCTTTTTCTTTGAAAATAAAAAAGAAAAGAGGAGCTAAGAAAAGAAAAAGAAAGAGAACGATGAAAAGAAAGAGGAGCGCCCCAACGAACACTCCTCTTGTACTTTTTTTCTTTTGGATGTAAGAATTAAGCCTCAGCTGTTTTAGTAACGACTCTCTTCTCCTTGATACGAGCCTTCTTACCAGTGAGTTTACGCAGGTAATACAGCTTAGCACGGCGTACCTTACCAACTTTGTTCACCTCGATGCTATCGATGTGTGGTGACTCGATAGGGAAAATACGCTCAACACCTACGGTGCCAGACATTTTGCGAACGGTGAAACGTTTCTTATCACCATGACCACAAATCTTGATAACAGTACCACGGTACAGCTGTACACGCTCTTTGTTACCTTCCACGATACGATATGCTACCGTTACGGTATCGCCAGCCTTGAACTGAGGATAGGTCTTGCCAGTAGCAAATGCTTCTTCTGCAATTTTAAGTAAATCCATTGTATTTTTTGTATAAAATGTTTATAACTACGCAACATACCAGGCCTCACGTGGAGATGTATCCTGACAGCGATTGCGCAAAAGCGGGTGCAAAGATGCAAAAAAAATGGCAAACTTGCAAGTTTTTTACCGATTTTTGTTGTCTATACACGGAATAGATGTTGTGGAGGCAATGAATATGCCTGCTGAATATTTGTTTTTGTCTGCAACTTGCATTATCTTTGTAATAAATAACATTTCAAAAATCTTATGAAAAGAAGGTCTATACAATGTGTGTGGGGACTGATGCTCTGTACTTCATTGTTTTTGAGTGGCTGTAGGAGTCATTATGTGGTGTCTGATGTGCAGAGTGGACGCATCGCGATTGATGCCACCCTTGATGCTGTGGAAAGTCAGGAGGCTGTGCAACTGGTAGCTCCCTATCGAGCCAAAATCGACAGTATGATGAATTCAGTGTTGGGCGAGAGTGAAATTTCGATGGATCGCAAGCGCCCTGAATGTTTGCTGGGTAATCTGGTGGCTGATATTCTGCGGATGAGTGCAGCCCAACTGCTGGGTAAGCCTGCCGATATGGGACTCGTGAATGTGGGTGGTTTACGTGCCGATTTATTAAAGGGCAACATTACCGTGAGCACGGCTTTTGAGGTGCTTCCTTTTGAAAATTCCTTGTGTGTACTTACCCTTACTGGTCAGCAAATGAAAGAGCTGATGCAGAACATTGCCACGCGTGGCGGCGAATGCATTAGTGGGGCTACGCTGGTGTTCAATAGTAAAAACGAAGTGGTGGAGGCTACCATTCAGGGGAAACCCATTGATGATAATGCTACTTATACTTTGGGTACCATTAATTATCTGGCTGAGGGTAATGACGGTATGCATGCTTTGCCGAAGGCTATTCTAAAGGATTGTCCTGATGGTCTTACCTTGCGTGGTTTGTTTATGGATTATGTGAAGGAGCAAACGCGGCAGGGCAAAAAGATTACCTCAAAGATGGAGGGAAGGATTTCTAAAATTGATAATTGATAATTTTTAGGTTATGGGTTATTGGTTATAGGTTATTAACAATAAAGAGTTGATAGTTTATCGGTTATGGTTTTTAGGTTATAGGTTATGAAAACTCGATATTTTTCTTATATAATAGTGCTGACCCTGATCATGTTCAATGGTCAATGGTCAATGGTCAATGGTCAATCGACATCGGTCAATGGTCAATCAAAAAAACTGTATGTGTTGCACTCAAGCGACACGCATAGTCGTATTGATCCTATTGACAGTTCAAAACCGGGGCGAAATGCAGGCATGGGAGGCGTAACACGCAGGGCCGGATTGGTGAACCAATTCCGCCAGGAGCATCCTGATATGCTGTTGTTTGATTGTGGCGACATTTCACAAGGTACTCCTTATTATAATCTGTATCAGGGGGAGGTAGAGGTGAAGGCCATGAACCTGATGAAGTATGATGCCATGACCATTGGCAATCATGAGTTTGATTACGGGCTTGACAATATGGCGCGCTTGTTCAAAATGGCTGAATTTCCCATTGTTTGTTCCAACTACGATTTCGAAGGAACGGTGGTGGAAGGACTTGTAAAGCCTTATGTTGTGCTGAAGCGTAACGGGGTGAAGATTGGTGTCTTCGGCTTGAGTCCGCAGCTCGAAGGACTGGTGCAGCAAACCAAGTGTGAAGGGGTGGTCTATCATAAACCTGCTGCTGTGGCCAACCGTATGGTGATGATATTGAGAGAACAAGAGAAATGCGACGTGGTGATTTGTCTGTCACACTTGGGCATTGAGCGCAATCCGGGGGTGGATGAAGTATATGACAATGTGATAGTGCCTCAAACGCATGGCATTGATTTAGTGCTGGGCGGGCATACCCACACTTTTATGGAAAAACCCGAACAGGTGAAGGATGCTGATGGTAAGTCGGTGCCTATCATGCACATTGGCAACAACGGCGTTTACATGAGTCAGACGGTACTAACGCTGCAGAAGAAATGAAAAGACTACTATTCCTGTTATTGGCCGTATTGCTGTGTAGTGCTAAAGGGGAGACCGACGGACTGAATCGTCCGGCGCCAGCAGCTAATACTGAAGGACTTACTTATTTTGGTAGAAAAATATATGCTGACGGCAAGGCTGGGGCCTGGGCCGATTCTGTAATGCAGACTTTGGATTTGCGTGGACGCATAGAACAACTGTTTGTTTATAAAGTGGCTCCACAAAGAACAAAGGCTAATTCGCAGCTGTTGCAAAGGGTGGTACAGGATTATAAAATTGGCGGACTGCTTTTCTCTGGTGGGGAATTGCAAGACCAGGCCATATTGACCAACGAGGCACAAGCACTGGCTAAAGTTCCCTTGATGATTACCTTGGACGGTGAGTGGGGGCTGGCCATGCGACTGAAACCTTCGCCGGTGTTTCCAAAGAATAGAATTTTAGGTAATATTACCGATGATAACTTGCTGTATGAATATGGTAAGGAAGTGGCGCGTGAAAGTAGGCTGATGGGTATCACCGTTAACTTCGCGCCAGTGGCCGATGTGGATATCAATCCCAATAACCCTGTTATCAATGTTCGCTCTTTTGGTGAAAATCCACAAAGGGTGGCGCAGCAAGTGGTGGCCTATAGCAAAGGTTTGCAAGAGGGCGGTGTGGTGGCTGTGGCGA
The DNA here is from genome assembly GCA_024682035.1 of Bacteroidaceae bacterium. Lineage (GTDB taxonomy): Bacteria > Bacteroidota > Bacteroidia > Bacteroidales > Bacteroidaceae > Bacteroides. The sequence goes on along the minus strand of JAIKZS010000145.1, from coordinate 1,272 downwards.
AACACTTCCCTGGTCATGGCGATACTGATGTGGATTCGCACCAGGCATTGCCAGTACTTAATTTCTCGCGTGAACGTATCGACAGTGTGGAACTGGTGCCTTTCAAAGAGGCTTTTGCGGCTGGCATTGATGGCGTGATGGTGGGCCACTTGGATATTCCATCGCTTACAGAACGCAGAGGACTGGCTTCGTCGTTGTCGTACAATATCGTAACCGATTTACTGACGGATGAGTTGGGCTTCAGTGGGTTGAAGTTTACCGATGCCTTGGAAATGAAGGGAGCCATCAATGGTAGTTCTGCTACTTTACAGGCTTTGAAGGCTGGCAATGATTTGTTGTTGGTACCCACAGCAATTGGTCGTGAGATGGACGCCGTGTTGAAAGCTGTGGCTAATGGTGAGATAAAGGAAGGTGACATCAATTTGCATTGCCGTAAGGTGTTGATGTATAAATATGTGCTGGGTTTGACTGAGCAACAGAATATTCAAATATCGGGTTTACAACAACGCATCAATACGCCAGCAGCTAATGATTTGGTGAATAGGCTGGCACAGGCTGCTGTGGTGATGGTGGGCAACAAACGCCCTTCGTTGCCGGTTGACAGCAGTGTGGAGGAGGTGGCCATATTGAATGTGGGGAACCGTACTGCTGCTATTCAGCCTTTTGTGAATGAATTGTCGAAGCATGTCAAGGTGAAGGTGTTGGACTTACCTGCTGAGCAAACGGCTGCTGCCCAACAGCAACTGATGGCCCAATTGAACAACTACAAGCGTGTATTGGTGGTGTTAAGTAGCAACAAACTGGGTGCTTATCAGGGTTTCTTCAGCAATTATAAACCCACCAGTGGGGTGGTGACCGTTGCTTTTATTGCGCAGAAAGATTTGACGAGGTTGCCACAGGCTGTACAACTGTCGGATGCTGTGATTTTTGCTCACGATACAAAGGAGGCCGTGCAAATGCATGTGGCCCAAGCGATAGCTGGCAAGGCTGCCATTACGGGCCGTCTTTCTACATCTATTGGTCAACTCCTGAAGGCGGGGGAGGGGTCCGACCTGCTGCCGCAGACGGCACAAACTTTCTCACCGCAGGATTACGGCTTCGATGCTGATAAACTGCAAGCCATTGATACGCTGGCGGAGTTGGGCATTCGTGAACAAGCATTCCCAGGTTGTCAGGTGGTGGTTATGAAAGATGGACATACTATCTACAATAAGGCTTTTGGCCATCATACTTATGAAGATACCGGCATCAAAGGGGAACCAGTACTGCCAG
>JAIKZS010000123.1 GCA_024682035.1 Bacteroidaceae bacterium | reverse complement strand
GCGTGCCATGCACTCGCTCCATACACCTATGTCCTTACGGGTGTAGCCCACAATCGTAGGGTTACCTGTTGTGCCAGAGGAAGCATGTATGCGAATAATCTCGCTTTGAGGAGCTGCTTGTAAGCCAAACGGATAGTTGTCGCGCAAGTCTTTTTTTGTAGTAAATGGCAGTTTGGTGATATCTTCAATAGTACGAATATCATCAGGTGTGATGTCCAATTCCTGTAACTTATTACGATAGAACGGCACGTTGTGGTAAACATATTTCACAATCTTGTGCAGCCTTTTGCCTTGGAGCTCGCTCATTTGTTCACGGCTCATACATTCTTTGTTAGGATTCCAAATCATTTTTAGTTATGTTTAGTCGTTTTTAATATTCAAATTTGAGAATGATCTTCGTTAAAAGCTCTCATTCGTTCTTCCATTACTGGGTAAAGTTCGTCACGCATTCTGCTACTGCAGCCACGAATACCATTTTGAATACTACCCGTGGTTGAAAGTGAAATGCAGCTAACGCCATAGTGTAGCAGCTCTTTGAGTAATTCACCGCCACTCATGTTTTTATAGCCAATGGTGAAGAAGAAACCGTCGCCTACCTTTTGAGTTACGTCATAGTCATATACTACATGGAAACCATTGTCGGTAAAAATTTTCTTCATCTTATTGGCACGTTGCTCATACACGCGTGTATCTTCCACAAAATTAATCTTTCCCTCGCATGAAAGTCGTAGCATTTCGGCATAGCCGTATTGTGTAGTAGCTGTGCAACCACTGGTAATCATATATAGAATAGATGCTATCATAGTGGGGCCGAATACACCTGAATCGTGGTAACGTTCAGCCATAGCTGGGTAATACTGGTCGAACAACTTATCGCTGATAGCAATTAATGCCATTCGTTGGCCTGCATAGCTGAATATTTTTGAAGATGAGAGCATCAAGATGTAGTTAGTTGTATACCTTGCTACCGTTGGTACATAAGGTGGTTGATAAGGGTGACTTAAATCTTTGCGGTAGTCCATGCAAAAATAGGCTAAATCTTCCATTACCACAGCATCATATTTTGTAGCTAGTTCGCCAATAATCTGTAATTCTACTTCCTCCAAACAAATCCATGCGGGATTATTGGGATTTGAATATACGATTGCAGCTACATCGCCTTCTTTCATCATTCCTTCTAGTTTGCTGCGCAATTTTTCACCACGATAAGCATAGATATCAAATTCTTTCCATTCAATGCCTAATATGCGAAGCTGTGATTTCTGAATGGGGAAGCCTGGATCAATGAATAACACCTTATTTTTACCAGGAATGCGTTGAGTGCAACCAATGAATGAGCCAAACGAGCCAGCTACTGATCCTGTTGTAGGGATACACGCCCTTGCACTGATATCGATGTTGATAAATGCTTTGATGAACTCGTGTGCAGCTTGTTTCAGTTCCGAAATACCGGCAGCTGCTGGATATTGAGAGCCAACTCCGGCATCTAACGCTCGTTTCTCTGCTTCAACACCAAAATGGTTAGCAGGCAAACTAGGAGAGCCTTGATCCATGCGTATAAAAGGTATGCCTGTTTTTTGTTCTAAGTATTGTGCCACCAACAACACTTCGCCGATGGTAGCTGTAGAAAGGTCGGCCACATGATTATTTATACGGGCTTCCTCTACCAATTCTTCACTGAATATCTTCATTTTAGTAATTCATTATTACATGCCTATTGAGCATTCTTTATACTAACAAAAGTCGGATTAATGGTTAAAACCTAATTCAAAAGCTTTGATGTTGTCGGCTATTACCTGCTCACCTTTGCGATTGAAAATTGTACGGATAGCCTTTTTCATCTGCTCAGCACTAATAATCTCGATATAACGGGTTGCCATACCTAAAAGTATCATATTGGCACTCTTGGGAATCCCGTTGTCCTTAGCCATCTCTTCAATGTCCAAGCGTGCTACATGAGGCATGTGATCGAGCTCGGCTAGCAATGCTGTTTCATCGGGATAATTAGGAATATTGACAAAAGGTTTTGACGAGGTTACAATTACACCATCCTTGCTTAAATAAGGCAGATAACGCAAAGCTTCCATTGGTTCCATTGAAATGATAAGGTCAGCCTTGCCTATTGAAATCTGATCGCTGAAGATTTCTTCTGTACTGAGTCGTAAATCGCTTTGAACATCACCTCCGCGCTGACTCATTCCATGCACTTCGGCTTGTTTTAGTTGCAAACCTGCTTCTGTAGCGGCTTCACCTATAACGGTGGCTATTGACAAAATGCCTTGTCCACCAACACCAGATAATTTAATATCTTTCTTCATGACTGTTTTGCTTTTTTCTGACGGAGTTTTCTGTTTAAAGTCTGCATACACTCACGTTGCGGAATGATGACAGAAACTCCTTGGTAGTTGATTTCGTCACGAATGACTTTCTTTATTTCTTCCATATTCTTTGGCAATGGTATTACCACGTGTAGATGTTCTGGCTCAACACCCAATGCCAAACAGATTGCCTCGAATTTATTAGTGCCTGCAGAGTCTTGTCCACCAGTCATAGCTGTGGTAAGATTGTCTGATATAATAACAGTAATGTTGGCCTTATCATTCACGGCATCCAGCAAACCCGTCATTCCAGAATGAGTGAAAGTAGAGTCACCTATTACTGCAATTGAAGGGAATTGACCAGCATCGGCTGCTCCCTTTGCCATTGTGATACTTGCGCCCATATCTACACAACTGTCAATAGCGTTGAATGGTGGTAATGCCCCTAATGTGTAGCAACCTATATCACCAAAGATGCGAGGGTCTTCATATTCTTTAGCCACCTCATTAAGAGCTTGGTAAACACTTCTGTGTCCACATCCTTGACACAATTGAGGTGGACGACCGGCCATATTCTTTGCAGGTTCAAAAGCAGCATGGTTATCA
>JAIKZS010000114.1 GCA_024682035.1 Bacteroidaceae bacterium | reverse complement strand
ACCGCGCGACCTGACCATAGGCGATGAAGTTATCTCAGGGTGCATCAATTTGAGTGGTGTCATCACCATGCGCACCACCAAAACCTATGGTGAAAGTACGGTTTCCAAGATCATCCATTTGGTGGAAAATGCCACCGAGCGCAAATCAAAAAGCGAAACCTTCATCAGTCGTTTTGCCAAAGTATATACCCCTATTGTGGTATTTGCTGCCATAGCGCTGGCCCTATTGCCTCCACTTTTCTCGGATCATTTCATGGACAGTTTCCCTACTTGGCTTTATCGAGCATTGCTCTTCTTGGTGGTATCGTGCCCCTGCGCACTGGTCATCAGTGTACCCCTCACTTTCTTTGGAGGCATTGGAGGTGCTTCACGAAAGGGCATTCTTATCAAAGGTGCCAGTTATATGGACATATTGGCCAAGGCGGGGTTGATTGTGTTCGACAAAACGGGTACGCTTACGCACGGACAATTTGTTGTGACTGCCGTACATCCTGATAGGTTCGACGAGCATCATCTGTTGCACCTTGCAGCTCATGTAGAGCATTTCTCTACCCACCCCATTGGGGCTGCATTACGAGATGCTTTTCCCGACGAAGCCACTGACGGTTGCCAGGTGAGCGAAACAACAGAGGTGGCAGGCCAAGGCATTAGTGCCAAAGTAGGCAATGACATGGTGTGTGTAGGTAATACGAAAATGATGGAGACTGTAGGGGCCAAATGGCATGGGTGCACCCATGTGGGTACCATTATTCATGTTGCCATCAATGGCACTTATGCAGGTCACATCGTGATCAACGACAAGATTAAAGATGATAGTGCCGAAGCCATTGAAGCACTCAAGTCGTTGGGGGTGAACAGAACTGTCATGTTAACGGGCGACCGCCATGAAGTGGGTGAAGAAGTGGCTAAGCAATTGCATCTTACTGAATATCATACTGAATTGTTACCTACCGACAAAGTGAATAAGGTGGAACAATTGTTACTGGAAAAAGAAACCAACCAAAGCCTGGTATTTGTAGGCGATGGCATCAACGATGCACCTGTACTGGCTCGCGCCGATGTGGGCATCGCCATGGGTGGCTTAGGCAGTGAGGCAGCCATCGAAGCGGCCGATGTGGTACTGATGGATGATAAACCTTCGAAGATTGCGCTGGCTATACGCATCGCACGACGCACCATTGCCATTGCCCACCAGAATGTCTGGTTCGCCATTGGGGTAAAGGTGGCTGTACTGGCATTAGCTACTTTCGGCTGGGCTACCATGTGGATGGCTGTGTTCGCCGATGTGGGTGTTACTGTTCTGGCGGTATTGAACGCCATGCGGGCGTTGCGTGTCAGCTCATCGCTTTAGACTTAAATAGTCTTAACAGATTAGGTCTTTATACCGAACTATTTTTATATTTGCATCAAAACAAACGGTATGAAGAAACTAATTAAATTCATCTATTTTGCTGTGCTATGGCTGCCAACACTGTGTTGGGCACAGTATAACCAGCAGTATGCTGCCCTGACCCAGCAGGCCGACTCGCTTTACAAAGAGGGAGCGTTTGAAGCGTCCAGCAATGCCTTTGGTGAGGCGTTGCAACTGCACGACTATGTGCAAGGTGTTCACCTTTACAACGGGGCTTGTGCTGCTGCTTTGGCAGGAGATGTGGAGACTGCCTTTGCTCGTTTGTATGCTCGTTTGGAGCGTGAAAAGAACTGGTATTCAGAGAACATGGATAACGATGACGATTTGGTATCTCTGCACAACGACCAACGGTGGACAGCTCTTACCGATTCTATGATGGTTAGGAAGCATCGTATTGAAGCCAACTTCGACAAACCACTACGGCGCAGGTTGCTGCTGATTTACAAGAACGACCAAGAGGTGCGATGGAAATACATCTCGGCTCGCGACCGTCAGCCGCACGACAGCATTGCCGAGGCGCAAGCCCTGCAGGAAATGCAACGGGTGGATCAAATCAACCAAGAACAAATCTGTAAAATCCTCGACACCCGTGGGTGGGTGGGCAGCGACAAGGTAGGTAATGCCGTATCTACCTACTGGGCTGTTATTCAACATGCCGACTTAGGGATCCAGAAGAAGTATTTTCCTTTGTTTCAGGAAGCAGCTTTGCAAGGAGATATTTCCAAAGAGAGTCTGGCCATGATGGAAGACCGCATTAATATGTTTGAAGGGAAACCCCAACGCTATGGTTCACAAATCGTAGATAACGCCCAAGGAGAAAGGGTGGTCTATCAGTTGCTCGACGCTACGAAAGTGGATGCGTGGAGAAGTGAACTGGGCATGGAGCCTTTAGACATGTATCTTAAGAAGATGAACGCACATAGATAAATACCAGCTTATGAAAAGACTATTGATATTCAGCGTATTAATTGGGTGGGTCCTGACTCACACATGGGCACAGGAGAGCAATCAGACTGCAACATGGGAAAGGATTTGGCAAGAAGCATTGAAGTACAAAGATGCTGCTAACAACAAGAAGGCTTTGCAATTATTAAAACAGGCCTATGAACTGCATCCATCCGACAGCATCCAGCGCGACCTGGCCAGTGTGTATTACGACCGGGGTATCTACCGCAAAAGCATCGACATCAGCAACGCGCTGCTGAAAGATGACAGTTTAGAAATCGACCTGGTGCTGATTGCGAAGAGTCATGAGAAGCTGAACAATGCTGATTCGGCTTTGGTGTATGAAAAGATTATTGCTGAAAAGAACATTGAAAATGCCAACAACATCATCAATTTGGCCAAGAACTACGAGGACCGCGACATGCTGGATTCTGCCCTGGTGGTATTAGACGATTTCTGCCTGTATGACGATGAGAATATGGCGGTTAACGGACTGAAAGCTTACTTGCTCTACCTCACCGAGAATTATGAAGAGTCGCTCGAGGAGTACAAAAAACTGAGAGATGCGGGCGACAACTCTACTAGTACCAATTATTATATGGGACTGGCTTATGCTCGTGTTGACAGTCTGTGGCAAGCTTACGAATGCTTGCGGGTAGCTGCCAAGAAAGACCGCTATAAGAACCAGTACATCTTGGCGCAATACGGCATCGTAGCCTCCAAAATAAACGGCAACGAGCAAGAAGGGGTGAACATGATTACCCAAGCTGTTGCGAAGATTTTGCCCGATGAAACGCTCATGTGGTCGCTTTATAACACCCGTGCCAATGCTTCCATCCGACTGCTCAAGTTTGAAGAAGCCATTGACGACTTCAAGCGTTCGCTTACCTATAAGCCTGAACGACTGACGGATATTTACCACATTGCCTACCTCTATACCATCATACACGATCGGGCCAATGCCGACCGTTATTTCCGAATGTTCATCAACAATGCGCAGAAGAGCGAAAACCCAGAAAAATACCGGAAATGGATTGAAGCGGCCGATGGCTACCTCAAGCGCAGCAAAGAAGAACATTTCTTCCAGGGGGATGATGAAAACTTAAAAGATTTTTGAGAAATGCGTTTCTTTTCTTTCATAAGTCAATAAAAAGATGTATATTTAAACCCAAATGTAGAATCTTAAAAATTTGATTTTATGGGAGATCTATTAGGTAATATTCTGAATTCAGTCACTTCTGGAGGATCTGCCAGCGGAGCCCTGGG
>JAIKZS010000078.1 GCA_024682035.1 Bacteroidaceae bacterium | reverse complement strand
TATCGTCACCACAGGTGGTGAGGGCATAACAGTAATGTCCTTCAACATTGCTGATATGCAGCTTGTTTATGAAATTACGAACAATAGTGGGTGGCATCCATCCGTGGGTGGGAAAACAAAATCCTAATCGTTCATTTTGTTTCAGCACATATCGACAATTGCCCTTTATCTCATCGGGGATAAAGAGCAACTGTTCGTTGATAGCCTGGGCAAGCTGTGTGGCTGCCCAACGTGTATTGCCTGTTCCTGAAAAGTAAAATATCATGTGTATTCTTATGGTACCTCTCGGCAATCGATAACCACTACACAATTATCCCACTGCTATGGGAAAACTGGTGATTAATCCTTTAACGAATATGTTACTGTGGTTACTACGCGCAGTTTTTTAATATATGGTGTAGTATCGTCACGATCTTCTATCGAGAAGGTGCCTTGTGTAGCTTGCATGATACCACCCAACTGACTGTTGCTGTTTTCTGCAAATTGCAAGGCTGCTTGTTCTGCATTCTTAATGGCTTCTTGCATCATCTTCAGCTTCATCTCTTGGAATTCGGTGAAATCGTAGTTGATATAACCTTCATCTATGGCAATGCCCTGATTCAGTAAATCGCCAACTTTTCCAGAAGCCTTTCGTACCTCATCTACTTTCTTGGTTTTCACAGTGATGCTGGCAGACATTTGGTAGCGGTAGGGGGATTTGTTTTCATTCCACATGTTGCTGTTTCTGTCGTACACTGTCGGCGAATTAATGGTAATCTCATCTTCAGTCAGTCCGTTTTCCTTGATGAAGTTCACAATGATATCACGAGTTCTGTTTACACTCTGATAAAGTGAAGGCAAGTCATTGCCTTGCTGTGAAAAACTCAGAGGCCAGGTTACTGTGTTGGCCGGAACTTCGTTTTCGGAGAGTCCTTTAACAGTTACTTGTCTGTCTTTATTAACAAAATTGTCAATACCTGCCTTGAGGCAGTAACCCATTACTACAAGACCTAAAGCGATAATTGCCGCCTCAATAATTCTGTTACCTTTTTCCATTTTAGTTATTGTTTTAGTTGTTGTTATCTTTAGAAAAATAATCGTTAGCTTTTTTAAGCGTCTCAGGTTTTCCAATATCAAACCAAGTGATGTCTTTTAGTTCATACCCTTGCAATTTTAATTGCTGACACACAGACAAGTAAAACGGGATGATGGAGAATTTTCCTTGCCATGCTGTTCCTTCTCCCATTTTATTAAATAAGGCGGGAGATATTACATGAATGCCCTCGAATGCCAACTCTCGATACAATAAAGGATTTACCTCAAATCCTTCTGGTTTTACTTCGCCAGTAGTATGATTTAACCATCCGTAAAGCCGCATTTCTTTGTCGAATAATAACTTACGTGATGTGTTTCTGTCGCTTAACAGCAAAGTTGCATCGGCGCCACTCATTACATGTGTATGATAAACTTGTTTCAAGTCAATGTTACTTAAAATATCTACATTGTGTACCAAAAAAGGTTCGTCGCCCATTAGAAACTGCTTGGCTTTCAGGATACCTCCACCTGTATCGAGCAATTCATTGCGCTCATCACTAATATGTATAACCATTCCAAAATTATTGTTTTCGTGCAGAAAATCAATAATTTGTTGTCCGAAGTGATGAATGTTGATCGTTACATCATCAAAGCCAGCCTCCTTCAGTCGAATTAATGTGCGTTGAAGCATGGGAACACCACCTACTGGTACCAGCGCTTTTGGTATCTTGTTGGTGATGGGACGCAGGCGAGAGCCAATTCCTGCTGCGAATATCATTGCTTTCATGGTCAACTCTTTTTTTACTTTGCCTGAATTACTTGTTGGATATTCTGTTCTCTGTGTATCAGGTTAATTTCGACACCAAATTTTTCATTGAGATGTTCAGCCAGGTGTTGGGCAGCATACACAGAGCGATGCTGGCCTCCTGTACAACCAAAGCACACGGAAAGGTTGGTAAACCCACGTTCCATGTATCGTTTCACGGATGCGTCAACCAGCGCATATACGTGTTTCAAGAAGGTTAGTATCTCGCCATCCTCTTCAAGGAATTGTATCACTGGTTTATCAAGTCCGATAAACGGCTTATAGCGGTCGTATTTTCCTGGGTTGTTTACCGCGCGGCAATCAAACACAAATCCACCGCCATTGCCAGTAGGATCATCTGGAATACCTTTTTTGTAAGCGAAGCTCATGACTTTTACTACCAACGGTTTCTTCAATTGATCCTTAAACTGTTTTAGTTCGGTAAGCTGTTTGAGTACTTCACACAAGTAAGGATATTCAGGGTAGGGGTGTTGCATGAGTTGGCGTAGGTTTTCCATGGCAAACGGAATGCTTTGCATGAAGTGAGGCTTCTTTTCAAAGTAGCCTCTAAAACCGTAAGCACCCAGTACTTGCATGGTGCGGAAAAGCACAAAGTGCCGCAATTGAGTAATAAACTCTTGCTCGTCAATTTTGCGAAATACACGCAAGGCTTCGAGGTATTCCTGCAGCAACTCACGGCGTAAATCTTCTGGGTAGTTGGCTTTAGCTTGCCATAGGAAAGAAGCTACATCATAATAGAAAGGTCCTTTTCTACCACCTTGAAAATCAATTAACCATGGTTCACCATCTTTTATCATCACATTTCTGCTTTGAAAGTCACGATACATAAATGTATCAGCAGAGCTTTTCAGCAGTACTTGTGCCATGCGTTGAAAATCGTCTTCCAGCAAATTTTCTTGAAAGGCTAATCCTGTAGCTTTTAGGAAACAATATTTAAAGTAGTTGAGATCCCACAAAATGCTGCGTTCGTTGAATTCGGCCTGTGGATAACATACACTGAAATCCATTCCTTGTGCACCTTTGAATTGTACTCTTGCCAATAGGCGCATGGTCTTCTTTAACAACGTTTTTTCCTCTTCGCTAAATTGGTGCGTCAGTCGTCCTTTTTCAATGGCCTTGAAAAGAAGTAAATCGCCCAGATCTTCTTGTATGTAGTACAACTGGTCAGCACTCTCGCCTAATACCTCTGGTACTGGCAACCCTTGTTTTCTGAAATGTTTGGCCATACTCAAGAAGGCACGGTTCTCTTCTTGTGATTCCCCCTTTACGCCTATCAGTATGGGGTTTCCCTTTAATCGAAAATACAAACGGTTAGAACCAGATGAAGGCATTTCCTCTATCGATTCTGGCGCATGGCCAGTAAACGACATATAGAGTTGAGTTAGTACTTCGTTAATCATTTTTCATATCATTTATACTGCGAATATACTGCTTTTTTGAGAGATATGTTTAGTTTTGTCTGATAATTTTGATAATACATTAATAAATAACTCGAATATATGATTTCAGATGATATAAAGCCAGCTAAAGGGAAGTTGGGGAGGGTGATTGTGGAAAATGGGGCTGTGTGGCTACTACTTTTATGACGGGAGTGATGATGGCTCGTAAAGGTTTAGCAAACCCCATTGGTTCAATGATACAATACGACCGAGAGTGAGGGTGGGATTATAATTATTTGTAAAATAGTTACTTATAAATACACTATAACATAGAAATTATTATTTTTGTTCATTTTTTATTAACTCAAAAAGGCGTTGCATGAGTACACGCTGATCTACAAGCGTGTCCCAAATGCCTTTTTCACTCAGTACGTCACGATGCATGCTTTCAGGCAATAATCCGTTTTGATTGGCCTTCATATCGACTTTCCATTCATCGCTGCTCAAGTATTTGCTTAGTATTTTTATATCGGAGTTCATCAAATCCCATTCGTCAAGAGCATACTCCATAGACTTCAGCACTTTTTTTGTCCTGCGCAGGCGCTTTTCCATAGCCTTTACACGGTTGATTGTTTCTTTCATGATAAATACCTCTCTGAAAATAAAACTCTTTTAAGTTTATAATTTCTAGTTCTAATTTCTTATTTGTCCTCTTTTTTACAAATATAGCGTTTTATTTTGAATCTTCTTCTAGACAACCAAATTTTAACTTTCCAGTTAACCTTTTCGTTTTGATACATAATCACAATTATGTTTAATATAATAATCGAATCTGTGAATTACATTCCATCCTTTCAAAAAGAATTCGATCCTTTTTTTGTGGTTAATCTCAATTATTAAAAAGAAAATAAATCTCCTCATTAAAATCACAATGGGTTACTTGCGAAGTTTAATGAGGAGAAAATTTAGATTGAAAAATGTACTAATTATTTTCTAGTACTCATTTTATTTTTGTGCACATTCTTCGAGAATTTTCAAAGCTCTGTCCAATACTGTAGTGTCATCAATTTCTACGACACCACCATCTGGTCCTGGTTCAATATGAATGCCAACAGCTTTTCCTTCTTTATAATTGTCGGCACCAAAAAAGTTTCTTATAGTTTCTACTTCCATTCCCAGTTCGTCAGCTATGCGATGCATGCTTCCATCAGGCAAAGAGTCTTTAATTCTGCGAAGTTCATTAAATGTTAATTTCCTCATGTTCGTATTTTTTTTATTAATTTATTTGCGAATTTAATCAATAAAAAGGTTTCCTCAAAACTTTCTCTGCTTTTTTTAGATAATTTCAATGGCACTTGTGGGT
>JAIKZS010000062.1 GCA_024682035.1 Bacteroidaceae bacterium | reverse complement strand
GAAGAAATTATTATTCCTACTGGCAATAGCTGTAACGGTAGTTGCCTGTCAACCCACGAAGAAAGGCTATACTTTACCCGATCCTCACGATGTTATTATGTACGAGGTCAATCCGCTGGTGTTTGCGCAAGAGGGTGCCTTAAATGTCATTGCTAACCGTCTTGATTCCATCAGGGCCCTGCATGTCAATGTCATGTGGCTGATGCCTGTATATGAGCAGGGTGTGTTAAAGGCCAAAAGTTCACCTTACTGCATTCGCGATTACAAGGCGTTGAATACTAAATATGGTACCCTTGACGATTTCAAGCGCTTGGTTAACCTGTGCCATGAAAAGGGCATGAGTGTCATTATGGACTGGGTGGCAAATCATACATCATGGGACCATCAGTGGATCACAGATCATCCAGAGTGGTACACCCACGATGATGCGGGCAACATCATTTGGCCAGCTACTACCAATTGGGAGGATGTGGCTGACTTGAATTTTGACAATGCCGAGATGCGTCTGGCCATGATTGATGCCATGCAATATTGGGTTAACGAAGTGGGTATCGATGGTTACCGATGCGATGCGGCTGATTTTGTGCCGTTCGATTTTTGGAAACAGGCAGTTGATTCCATGCGAGCCATGCCCAAGCGTCTGCTTATGCTGGCAGAGGGCAAGCGTGCCGACCATTTTGATGCAGGTTTTGATATGAATTATTCTTGGGACTATATGCACGCCAATCGTGATGTGTTCCAACGAGACAGTGCTGCTGTCAATTTGTTCAAGACCGACTTTATGGAGTATGACACCATACCCAAGGGTAAGGTAAAGCTGCGTTTCATCACCAACCACGACGAAGCCGCTGCTCATTCACCCGTCGAGGAATACGGAGGTGTCAGGGGCTCTATTGCTGCCTTTGTCGAGACCATCTTCCTGCGGGGTGGAGCTTTGTTATATGGCAGTCAGGAAGTTGCCTATCCCGAACCCCTCAATTTCTTCCATTGGAAACCCGTTGACTGGATGGCTAATCCTGAAGTCTATAACGAATACAAAGATCTTCTTACCTTATATAATAAATATGGTGCATTGAAGTGGGGCCAGCTCATTGCTTTTGCCGATCCTAATGTCATGGTGTTCATTAAACGTTATGAAAAGCAGGAATTTTTGATTATGGTCAATGTGCGCAATCGTGAAACCAAGACATTCGTGCCCAAGGCTTGGCAAGGGCAGGAGGTAAAAGACATGATGCGTGATGAGACGAAAGAGCTTCCTCCGCTAACCATTACCCTACAACCTTACCAATACTTTATTCTGAAAAAATAAGTGTTTTTGCGTACACTCCTTATACTACACAAGGAAACGCCCTGTTAAAAGGCGTTTTCTTTGTGTATGCAGGTGAGGTAAATGGTGTATGCAGATGGTAATAAAGTATAGGCAGTTGACAATTAACGGTTTAATTATTCATTATTGTCTTTCTTTTCCAAGTATTCCAAAACTTTCTTATTAGCATCATCCACTTTTGAGTTAAGTAGTGATGCTAGGTAGATGCGGGTTGTTCGTTCCGATTCGTGTCCCATAGCGTCAGATATAACATTTATGGGCACATCGACCTGTTTTGCCCCTGTGGCCCATGAATGTCTGGCCACATACATTGATAGTGGCGTATTCAATCCCGCACGTTGTCCCACCACTTTTAAATTGCGGTTTACCACAGCCAATCGGTTTTGGTATTCATAGTATAAATCGTTGTTACGCTTATGTATGATAGGAAGCAGGTAGGGTGAGGTAGTGGCATATCGTTTCACAATTTCTTGCATGCATGGTTCCCATTTTATTTTCAATAATTGTCCTGTTTTCTTGCGCCTGTAAATTAAGTACCCGTTGTTCAAGTTCCCTGTTTTCAAAAAGGCCATGTCAACAAATGACATGCCCCGGGTGTAGAAACTAAACATAAACATATCTCTGGCCAAGGCCAAAGAACTATAACTTTCTAGTTTCACCTGCTTAATACGCCTGATATCTGCCAGGGGTATTGCCCTTTTTGTCGTTTTACTCACACCTGTATAAACACGCTTGAAAAGTTGTTGATACGGGACGTAGCCTTGATCACAGGCTTTATTATAAGCAGCACGAAGAATTCGCATGTAAAATGAAATACTGTTGGGCACTAATCCCTTCTCGAGCAAGAACCTTTCATATTGTTGAATAATATGCGTGTCTAAGTCTTTAATCTTAATGTCCTTATTCTTTCTAAACAGCATGAAGCTCTTTAATGCTGCCCTATAGGTAATACTTGTACGAATCCTGCCTTCTAATCTAAATTCATCTGAAAGATGGGCTATCCAACTACTCAGTGTTGGATTTTTTTTGATTTTTTTCATGTTTTTTTTACTTCTTTATTAGTGAATGACAAACTACAAACATAATAAAAAAGTAAAACATTCTGGTTTGGGTTGCTGAAAAATGTTTTTATCTTGTGTATTAAGTAGGGAGGGGAGCCTCTACAAACTCCCCTCCACATCAAAAATATTAAGTGTAATTACTCTTCTGCAGTTACCACTACTACGCGGTTCCAGTTGTTAGTCTGGAATGCCTGTTCGCGATTCTGCATGCTTTGTACTTCAACACGGTTAGCACTTACACCGTACTTGTCGGTCAGCAACTTAGCCACTGCATCAGCACGCTGCTTAGCCAGACGTTGGTTGGTAGCGTCGTTACCGGTGCCATTGTCTGCATAGCCGTAAACAATAGCCTTAGCATCTGGGTTCTTCTGCATGTATTCCGAGATAGCCAGGATGTTCATCTCTTCCAGTTCGGTCACACGGCTTGAGCCGATAGTGAAGGTAACGTGACCCTTCAGACCGCTTGGCTTTGCAGGAGGGCACTCTTCCTTAACGGTTACGGTGTCCACATGGATGATCTCCTTTGGCTGATTCTCGCGGATAGCGCGCAGCTCGTTAGAGATGCGGTTCAGCTCTTCTGTATTGTCACCGAAAGCACTCCTGCCCTTGTTGCTCTTGCCAATCTTGAAACCAATCTTGATGGTTGGAGCAGCCAGGAAGTTGAAATTATGGCTGTTGGCACTATGCCTTTCTAAACCTTCTTGCACTCTGTTGACAGTACGGTTATACGTGTAAGCAAAAGGCTCAATCTGTGCACCCAGGTAGAAACCTGGCAGAATGTAATAGTCAAGACCGAATGCCACTGCACCACGGATGTTGAACGATTCGGCACTTGACTTGCCCATTGCGTAAGGCTCGTCATACACCTTCTGGTTTTGTCCGTATGCATAGCCACCTCGAACACCGAGGTATGGCATCAGGTTAGTAACGCTGTTCAGTTTAAAGTAACGGTCGAGTCCCAAGGCAACGTTATATGAGAATGACTGCGCATCAGCTACTGCCACCAAGTTAGGCAGTTCGCCCATCATATCATAAGGATTGTCATAGTTAACATTTTCGACCGTGCCGGGAACTCCAGGATGACCGGGGTTATTCGTGAAGTTCAAACCGCCACCCAGACTCAGTTTCCACAAGTCGCTTACGAACCAGCCTGCCTCGAATCCCACCATCAGCTTCTTGTCGCTCCAGTTGGTCGACTGGGCTTCTGTGAAGTAATAGTTTTGGAATAGTGCAGGCGCTTCCACACTTGCGTAGCTATTGTATCCAAGGGTGAACGCGAGGGTCACATCGCCCTTCTTGGGAGTGAAGTCAATCTTCGACTCCTGAGCGTTCACCGTCAGACCTATCATGGGCATAACGGCTAATAATAAAAGTTTCTTTATATTC
>JAIKZS010000023.1 GCA_024682035.1 Bacteroidaceae bacterium | reverse complement strand
GGATAGGTCACAATGTTATTACCCTGTTGTTTACATGCAGAGAAAAACAAAACTACCAGTACCAGACAGAGTAATAGGTAATGCTTCATAACAGACTTCTATGTCCTCTTATTTATACTCCATCAGTCGGCTGATGTATTTTCCTATAATATCAAATTCAAGGTTGACCACTGATCCTACCTTGATGTTGTGGAAATTGGTATTTTCAAAAGTATAAGGGATAATGGCCACTTGAAAAGTGTCATCGGTAGGGTTACATACCGTTAGACTGACACCATTGACGGTAACAGAACCTTTGTCAACAGTGTAGTAGCCACGTTGCGCCATTGCCTTGTCGAAAGTATATTTAAAGGTGAAATAGTAACTGCCATCAGCATCATCAACGGCTATGCAAGTAGCGGTCTGATCAACATGGCCTTGTACAATATGCCCGTCAAGGCGACCGTTCATCATCATACTACGCTCTACGTTTACCTCATCGCCTACTTTCAGCAAGCCCAAGTTGGAGCGGTCGAGGGTTTCTTTCATAGCAGTAACAACATAGGTATCAGCGGTTTTCTTGACAACCGTCAAGCAAACGCCGTTATGTGAAACACTTTGGTCAATACCCAATTCGCCAACGAAAGAGCAAGTCAGGGTAAAGTGAACATTCTCACGATCTTTCTCTATAGCCACAACTTTGGCACATTCTTCTACAATACCGGAAAACATATCAATAATATTTATTACTTTTGCAAATCTAAAGACAAAGATAATAAATGCTCCTCAATATCACAAATAAAAGCGAGGAGCTTTTCACAAAGCCCCTCGTTTTCAGTTTTCAATAGGTATTAGTTTTTTAAGGTAAAAAGATTGTTTTCAGGATAACGATGCAAATTAAAACGTTTTTGAGTTATTATGCAAATAAAAAAATATGTCTTAAAACATGTTTTCAGTATTTAAATTTCCACTTAATAGAAATAATGATTACTTTTGTAGCAGTAATTACAACTAACACACCTATTATATAATATGGCTGAGATTAAAACAGAAGAAACAGGCGAGAAGAAGAGCCTGAATTTTATAGAACAGATAGTAGAAAAAGACCTAGCAGAAGGGAAAAACGGGGGAAGGATACAAACTCGTTTCCCACCCGAGCCAAATGGATACCTGCATATTGGACATGCAAAAGCCATTTGCCTGGATTTCGGCATTGCTGCCCGTTATGGCGGTGTGTGCAACCTGCGTTTCGATGATACCAACCCCACCAAGGAAGACATGGAATATATTGATGCTATCAAAGAAGACATCAATTGGTTAGGTTTTCAGTGGGGCAACGAATATTATGCTTCCGACTATTTCCAACAATTATGGGACTTTGCCGTGATGCTGATTAAGGAGGGCAAGGCATATATCGACGAGCAGACTTCAGAACAGATAGCAGCCCAGAAGGGTACCCCTACCCAACCTGGCACTAATAGTCCGTATCGCGATCGCCCTGTGGAAGAAAACCTTCGTCTGTTTGAGCAAATGAATACAGGAGAAGTGGAGGAAGGTAAAATGGTGTTGCGTGCCAAGATTGACATGGCGAGCCCGAATATGCATTTCCGCGATCCTATTATCTATCGTGTAGTAAATCATCCACATCCTCATACCGGTACTAAATGGAAGGCATACCCTATGTATGACTTTGCTCATGGACAGAGTGATTATTTTGAGGGAGTAACTCATTCACTCTGCACCTTGGAGTTTGTGCCTCATCGCCCACTCTACGATTTGTTTGTTGACTGGGTGAAAGATGGTAAGGACCTGGACGACAATCGCCCTCACCAGTATGAGTTCAACAAACTGAATCTGAACTATGTATTGCTCAGCAAGCGCAACCTGCTGGTATTGGTGAAAGAAGGCCTAGTGAACGGATGGGACGACCCACGCATGCCTACCCTTTGTGGCTTCCGTCGTCGTGGCTACTCACCAGAGGGCATACGCAAGTTTGTAGATAAGATTGGTTATACCACCTTTGATGCACTGAACGACTTCGCTTTATTGGAGAGTGCTGTTCGTGAAGACTTGAATGCTCGCTCAACTCGTGTTGCAGCTGTATTACACCCAGTAAAACTGATTGTGACCAACTATCCTGAAGGGAAAGTAGAGGAAATGGAAGCCATTAACAACCCAGAGAACCTTGAAGATGGTACTCATCAAATTGAATTCAGCCGTGAGTTGTGGATGGAACAAGATGACTTTATGGAGGATGCTCCAAAGAAATATTTCCGCATGACTCCTGGACAGGAGGTACGCTTAAAGAATGCCTATATTGTGAAGTGCACAGGATGCAAGAAAAACGAAGCTGGCGAAGTGGTAGAAGTGTATTGCGAATATGATCCTGAAAGCAGAAGCGGTATGCCGGGTGCCAACCGTAAGGTGAAGGGTACCATTCATTGGGTGAGTTGTAACCACTGCTTGGAGGCTGAGGTTAGGCTGTATGACAGACTGTGGAAGGTGGAAAATC
Source organism: Bacteroidaceae bacterium (assembly GCA_024682035.1). Classification (GTDB taxonomy): domain Bacteria; phylum Bacteroidota; class Bacteroidia; order Bacteroidales; family Bacteroidaceae; genus Bacteroides. The sequence goes on along the minus strand of JAIKZS010000023.1, from coordinate 6,076 downwards.
CACGTGACGTGATGCAGCAGATTCGCGATGAGCAAAACTGTGATGCCTTGACAGCTATGAAGCAGATGATTAATCCTGACTCACTGGAAATTCTGCCTAAATGTTATATTGAGAAATTCGTTCAAGGCATGAAGCCACTGACCTACCTACAGTTCCAACGCATTGGTTATTTTAGTGTTGACAAAGATTCAACGTCTGAAAAGATGGTGTTCAATCGCACTGTGAGCCTGAAGGACACCTGGGGAAAGATCAACAAATGAGAGGTGAGGAACAAGGCGTAAAGTGTATGGCTTTTTAGGGGAATTATGGCAAAAAGAAATCCTTTATCTGACAACGAAATAAGGCTAAACAACCTGGCACGCAAGTATGAAGAACTGCATGCCGAAGGAAGGTCTGTATATATGGAGCCTGATGACTTGGCCGACCTTTGTCTGTGGTATGACAACAACCATTTCCCAGAGAAGGGCGATGAAGTGATGAATTATGCGCTTGAAATGTATCCTGATTCTTCCATGCTACAAATAGAACAAGTTTATCGGTATCTTGACAAGGGAGATCTCGATTCGGCCATCATTCTTGCTAATCAAATTGAGGATGATCATTCGGGTGACTTACAATTACTTAAAGTTCGTTTGCTAATTGAAAACGAAGAATACGAGAAAGCCGATGAGTTTCTAAACTCATTCCCTCCTGAAGATTTTGACCCCATCATGGTAGCGAATATGTACATGGAGGCTCATTTTTCAGAAAAGGCTATAGATTGGCTGAAGAAACATGCGCAAGGGATGGAAGAAGAGGAAGACTATATGTCAATACTCATGAACGCTTATTCCTATTTGGGCAAATACAAAGATGCCATTGAGGTATGCGAAAAGCTAATTGACAAGGATCCGTTCTCGGCCCATTACTGGCTGAGCCTCAGCAGATGTTATTTGGCTTTAAGAGACTACAATAAGGCGCTTGATGCTTGTGACTTTGCCGTTACCAACGATGAAGAACTGGGAGAAGCATACTTGACACGATGCAACCTATACGCTTTGTTGGGTAATGTTCAAAAGGCGAAGGAAAACCTGCAACAAGCTATTAAACTACGTGCAGTAGAGTCTGGCGAGATGAATGAATTTGACCTTGCTTTGCTACTAGAACAAGAGTATGCGGAAGATGCTATCAAATTGATGAACTTCTACCTAAAGCATATCCACCTGAACGAAGAACAGCTGGGCAACACCTATTTCCGATTAGGTATGTGTTATTCGTATATGCGATGGGATAATAATGCCTCTGAATATTTTGACAAGGTACTGGAGATTAGGCCTAACGACACTGAGGTCTTTGTTCAGAAAGCCGTTATTTTTATTAGCCAAAATAATTTTAATTCAGCAATTGACCTTCTGATAACAGCAGTTAAAATTGATCCGTCACGAATTGATCTATACAGAATAATAAGTATTCTATCGCTGGTTTTGAAAAGATATGACGACTTCAAGAAATATAGCGTCATGAGCGATGACCCACTGACGGAAGCTGAGCAGAATGAAGCCATCAAAATGGTAGAGAACAATGATGAATTTTCTATCAACTACATGTTAGAAGGCGTAAAAAAAAATTTAAGATATTAAAAGACCAACAATGGAATCTGTAGCATTTATACAATGGTGTCTCGACCACCTCAACTACTGGACTATCACTTTACTGATGGCAATAGAGAGTTCGTTTATCCCATTTCCATCGGAAGTTGTGGTACCACCAGCAGCTTGGAAATCGGCAAGCGATAGTAGTATGAATGTTTTCTTGGTGGTGATATTTGCCACTTTAGGAGCCAATATAGGAGCCCTTATCAACTATTATCTTTCTCGCTGGCTGGGCAGACCTATTGTATATAAGTTTGCTAACAGTCGGTTAGGGCACATGTGTCTGATAAACGAGGAGAAAGTAAAGCATGCTGAAGACTATTTCGCTGAACACGGAGCACTATCGACTTTCATCGGAAGACTCATTCCTGCTGTACGACAGTTGATTTCCATTCCTGCTGGTTTGTCAAAAATGAAACTTAGTACCTTTATACTCTACACCACCTTAGGAGCTGGCATCTGGAACAGCATCCTTGCCGCTATAGGTTACTACCTAAGCAACGTGCCTGGCATTGAAACTGAGGAGCAATTGCTGATGCAAGTGAACAAATACAGTCATGAGATTGGATATGTGTTCATTGCTATAGGTGTTGCAATTGTGGGATACTTAGTGTATAAGGGAACAAAGAAATAAAACTTGAAACTATAACACATAAATTTAAAAGATTATGGCATTGCATACATGGTTTGAATGTAAGATTCAATATGAAAAGATAATTGAAAACGGAATGACGAAAAAAGTGACGGAGCCCTATTTGGTAGATGCTCTGAGCTTTACTGAGGCCGAAGCCCGTATCATAGAAGAAGTTACGCCCTACATCACTGGTGAGTTTTCCGTATCAGACATTAAACGAGCTAACTACTCAGAGCTATTCTACAGTGATGATACAGCAGCCGATCGTTGGTTCAAGGCAAAACTGGTGTTTATTACTTTAGATGAGAAGAGCGGTAAAGAGAAGAGAACAAACTCTTACGTACTAATTCAGGCACCCGATTTAAAAGTTGCTTTGAAAAATCTCGAAGAAGGGATGAAAGGCACCATAGCAGACTACGTGATTGCCAGCTTGCAAGAGACACCACTCTTAGATGTTTTCCCATTTGGTGTAAAGGATGATAAGCCTGAAGTACAATGATTGCTGAAACAATAAAAGACATAAAAAGTACATTGCCAAATGGCGTGCAACTGATAGCTGTATCGAAATTCCACCCTGCTGAGGCGGTGATGGAAGCTTATGATGCAGGTCAGCGGTTGTTTGGCGAGAACAAGGTGCAGGAGATGACTGCCAAGTATGAAGCATTGCCCAAAGATATAAAGTGGCACTTTATTGGACATTTACAGACCAACAAGGTGAAATACATTGCTCCCTACGTGGCCATGATTCACAGCATCGATAGTTTACATCTGCTTACAGAAGTAAACCGTCAGGCAGAGAAAGCAGGACGCGTAATAGATGTGCTTTTACAAATACACATAGCCCACGAAGAGACCAAGTTTGGCATGACTTTCGATGAGTGCAGGGGAATGCTCACGGAAGGAAGTTGGAAGCAATTGACAAATGTGCGCATTTGCGGACTGATGGGTATGGGCACCTATACTGATGACATGACACAAGTGGAGCAAGAATTTGCCAGTTTGCAAGCATTCTTAGAAGAGCTGAAAGGGAACTGGTTCAAAGGTGAAGCCGCTTTCAAGGAACTTTCTATGGGTATGACAGAAGATTTTCCCATAGCCATTAAACACGGAAGTACCTTTATTAGAATAGGGACGAAAATTTTTGGAGAAAGAAATTATAATAAATAACCTTAATGACCATGAGAACATTAGAGACAACTTATGCCGGGTTAAAACTCAAGAACCCTATTATCGTGAGTAGCTCAAGCCTGACTGATAGTGCAGAGAAGAACAAAAAACTCTGTGAGGCTGGCGCAGGCGCCATTGTATTAAAGTCGCTTTTTGAAGAGCAAATTCTCCTAGAAGTGGAGGATATGGAAGACTTCGATCCTTTTACTATAGGTGGAAACGACTTATCGGAATATGTTCGCAATCACAAGATGGAGGAGTATTTTGCGCTAATACGCAACACTAAGAGTGTGGTAGATATTCCCGTGATTGCCAGCATCAATGCCTACGATGAAGCCAATTGGACTGATTTTGCCAAGAAAATTGAAGAAGCCGGCGCTGATGCTCTGGAAATAAATATTTTGGCTTTACAGACATCACTTGATTACCAATATGGTGCTTTTGAGAAAAAACATATAGACATTTTAAAACTGGTAAAAAAAGCAGTGAAGATTCCCGTTATCATGAAACTTGGCGACAACTTCACCAATCCAGTAGCTCTTATTCATCAATTACGCGCAAACGGAGCTGATGGCGTAGTACTATTCAATCGCTTCTATCCTACCGACATCAACATCGACAAGGTCGAGCAATGTGCTGGCAAAGCCTTTACTTCTGAGACTGACCTCAGTAAATCGTTGCGCTGGACAGGCATCGCATCAGCTGCTATCGCCAACTACAGCTTTGCCATTTCTGGAGGCGTACACAATGCTGCTGGCGTAGTGAAGAGTATCTTAGCTGGTGCGTCTGCTGTTGAAGTGTGCAGTACTGTTTATCTGAAAGGAAATGGGGTCATCAAAGAAATGACTGATGGACTGACAGAGTGGATGAAAAGCCATACCATGGACAATATCAGTATGTTTAAGGGTATGTTGAATATGCAATATCGCAACGAGGGCATCAACACCTTCGAACGTACTCAATTCCTAAAATATTACGGCCAATTCAAGAAGTAAATCTATTGCAAGGATTTACCTAACCAACTACAAATTAAGGCGGCATTGTACGCAATGCCGCCCTTACAAAATGAACTACCAAGAAACTATCACATATTTGTATGAGCAAGTACCCATGTTCCAACGCGTTGGTGGCTCTGCTTATAAAGAAGGATTGAGCAACACATGGGCACTGGATGAACATTTCAATCATCCACACCGTTCCTTTCGTACCATACACGTAGCAGGCACCAATGGTAAAGGCTCTGTAAGTCATACTTTAGCAGCTGTGCTACAAAGTGCAGGTTATAAGACGGGACTTTATACCTCCCCCCATTTGATAGATTTTCGCGAACGGATTCGTATCAACGGTACACCTATCTCAAAAGAATATGTAGTGGACTTTGTTGAAAAGGAACGAAATTTTTTTGAGCCACTTCACCCCTCTTTCTTCGAATTGGCTACGGCTATGGCATTCCGCTATTTTGCTGACGAGAAGGTTGATGTAGCAGTGATAGAGGTTGGATTGGGTGGACGACTCGATTGTACCAACATCATTCAACCTGACTTGAGCATTATTACTAACATCAGCTTTGATCATGTTCAATTTCTTGGTAACACACTGACATTAATTGCAGGTGAAAAAGCGGGCATCATCAAGCCTCATACCCCTGTAGTGATTGGAGAAACTACCCCAGAAACCAAAGCTGTTTTCTTAGCGAAAGCGACAGAAGTAGAAGCTCCTATCTATTTTGCTGAAGAGAATGACAAAGAAGATTATACTGGTGTGGAATATGAGCTGAAGGGCATTTATCAAGAAAAAAACAGACGAACCCTTTTTACTGCTTTACCCATACTTGAAAAAGTTGGTTATCATATCGATGGCGAAAGTGTACGTAATGGATTTGCTCATGTCGTGGAACTTACGGGCCTTATGGGACGTTGGCAACAGCTACATAGCTATCCCACTCTTGTATGCGACACAGGTCACAATGTAGGTGGTATTACTTATGTAGTAGAACAATTGCAGCAACAAAAATGCAAGCAGTTGCGCATAGTTATCGGTATGGTAAATGATAAAGATATTAGTGGTGTGCTGGCATTATTACCACAAGAGGCTACATACTACTTCACACAAGCTAGTGTACATCGTGCTTTGCCTGCAGAACAACTGATGACTTTAGCCACAAAAGCAGGCTTAAAAGGAGAGGCATATCCTTCTGTAGCTACAGCAGTAAAGGCAGCTTTGAAAGAAAGCCTCCCAGAAGATTTTATCTTCGTAGGAGGCAGTAACTTTATTGTAGCGGATTTACTTGAGTCAAAAGTATTTCTCGATTAAGGCATCTACTTGTGTATCTCCCAGCTCTTTTGCCTTTTCGAATGCATCACGAGCATCTTTTTTCTGTTTCTGCTGAAGCAAAGCAAGCCCTTTCAGACGATAGAGCTCAGCATAAGTAGTATCCTTAGCTATCGCTTCATCGAGCACCTTCAAAGCCTCTTCATTACGCCCCACACGCATATTCACAACCGCGAGTTCTGCCCTATAAGTTAGATCGTCAGGATTAAGCTCAATAGCTTCCGTATAGTCATCCAACGCACGCTGAAATGCCTTAGCCTGCATAGCACATTGCCCACGTAAATAGTAAAATCTATCGTTCACCTTGCCATTC
>JAIKZS010000010.1 GCA_024682035.1 Bacteroidaceae bacterium | reverse complement strand
CTGTTCATTACCCAAATCTATCAGTAGCTGGTATTTGTCCATCCAGTCGTCATAATCGCTGAACTCAGCAATAATTTCATCTTGTATCTCGTTAATTGTCATAACAAATTATACTTTTATCTTCAACGTTCATTATATATTACTTGTAATAAAGTCTGTCCTACCGCTTTCAATGTGGGCACTGTAATGGCATCCATATCATCTTTTACGGTATGCCAATGCTCAAAGAATGTGTATTGTTGACTTGTTGGAATGATGTCAATAGTAGGAATGTGGGCTATTTGGTTGATGAACAGATGATCGTCTGTTGCTCCTCCGCCACCTTCAGCTACAAAGTAATTGTCGTAGCCAATGGTCTTAGCTGCTTTCCATACCTTACGATTAATATCGCGTGCATATTGTTCTGAATAATATTCATACTGGAAACGTGCATTAGCGCCTCCTACCATATCGAGCAATATACCGAAGCGGGCATTATAGCCTTCCACATGTGGCGTGCGTGCCCAATATTGTGAACCCAGGCACCATGACTTTTCATCGCTCAGGCCTGAATCGCGATGGTTGCCCATATCTTCTGCATCCAACAGTATGATGTCGATGCCCACTGTTGTTGGTTGTTGTTGTAAAATGCGGGCTACTTCCAGTAACACGCCTACGCCGCTCGCACCATCGTTGGCCCCTAAAATAGGGGTATAATGTTTAGATGGATCGGGGTCGTTATCAGCCCATGGGCGACTGTCCCAATGAGCAAACAGGGCTATACGCCGCTTGGCCTCTGGATTAAATGCTCCAATAATGTTGCGTGCCTTCAGCATTTTTCCCTCATATGAAGGCAGGTCGGCACGTTGGTTATACACTTTTGCACCATATTGTTCTAATTTTGCTGCCAAGTAATCGCCACAATCATCGTGTGCTGTAGAGTTCATGATGCGGGGACCAAAATCTACTTGCGCTTTCACGAAGTAAAAGGCACTGTCAGTATTGAATTGTGGCACATTCACCACATGCTTATCTGTAGTGTCAGTGCCTTCTGTTCCTTGGCTTTGTCCTCCGCAGGCCACAAAGCTCATCAGCCAAAATATTGTCATCAATAGGTATTTCATGTCTTTATTCAAATATCAGTTTTACTTCTTTCTTCCCAACATTTAACTTAACTTTTGCACCTTCAATAATCGGCAGGTTCATAGGCACATGTCCAACCGGAAAACCATAGCAGATAGGGTAGTGGTACGGTTTAAGTATGTCTGCTAGGGCAGGATAAAGCTCCTTGCCCAACTGCTTATGCTCTTCAAATTCCGTGAACTGACAGATTATCAAGCCAGAAAGTTGATCCAGGAAACCACTTAGCTTGAGGTTGTAGAACATACGCTCAATGGCATGAGGTTTCTCACCCACATCTTCCACAAAGAGTATGGTGCCATGAGGATCAATGTCATAGGGGGTACCTCTTAACCCATGCCACACCGCCATATTACCACCTCTTATGATGCCTTCAGCTTTGCCTGCATGGTTCAGCGGGTTACCTTCACAAACATATCGTTGCTGGGCATTTGTGCCAAACAGAATGTCATGAATGGCCTGATTGCAAAAATCCTGCTTGCCTTCTTCCAGTAAGTGTTTCAGCATAGGAGCGTGCAGTGAGGCAAATCCTTCACTTTGCATGCGGCAATGCAAGGCAGTGATATCGCTGAAACCAATGAGCCATTTTGGGTGCTCACGAAACTTGGTAAAGTCCATCATCCCCAGTAGGTTGTTTGCGCCATAACCGCCACGACTACAGAAGATCGCTTTGCATGCTGGATCATCCATCGCCCGTTGTAAGTCGCCCAGTCGTTGTTTCACAGTACCGGCAAAGTTACCATACTTCCCCTTGACAAATTGACCTTTGCTTACTTTCAATCCCCAGTTTTTCAAGCATTTGATGCCACCTTCCAGTATCTCAGGCTCAATAATGCTCGAGGGTGATACAACGGTCACCTTGTCACCTTTTTGTAGGAATGGTGGGTATTGGAATGTTGTCTTCATGCATTGTTTATTAATATGAATGCAAAGTTACAATACTTGCTGTAATAATTGAGATAAAAAAACGAAAAAAAACAAAAAGCCCCTCGCCTCGTAAAGAGGGAGGAGCTTTCAGGACCTTTATCATTTGATTGATGTGTCTTTTCTTATTCCTCGTTTTTGCGTTGAGGACGACGCTCGCCATTGCCTCTACGCTCGCCGTTGTTACGGTCGGGACGTGGACGGCGTTCTGGACGTTCCTGGTAACCTTCAGGTTTTGGCAACAGCACTTTATGTGACAGCTTGAACTTACCGGTCTTCTGATCGATTTCCAGCAGCTTCACCTGTATCTCGTCACCTTCCTTGATACCTGCTTCTTCAACAGTCTCCAAGCGTTTCCAGTCAATTTCAGAAATGTGCAGCAGTCCGTCCTTGCCAGGCAGGAATTCTACAAACACGCCGTAAGGCATGATAGAACGCACCTTGCCAGTGTAAACTTCGCCCACTTCAGGTTGAGCTACGATGCCCTTGATTATTGCTACAGCTGCATCAATGCTCTGCTTGTTGTTAGCAGCAATTTCTACACGGCCACCTTCTTCCACCTCTTCAATAGAGATAGTCGCCTTGGTTTCTTCCTGCATACCCTGAATAATCTTTCCGCCCGGGCCAATCACAGCACCAATGAATTCCTTTGGAATCATCATGGTCACGATGCGAGGAGCATGAGGCTTGAGGTCTTCACGAGGCTCAGCAATGCAGTCTGTAATCTTGCCGAGAATGAATTCGCGACCTTGCTTAGCCTGCAGCAAAGCTTTTTCCAGAATCTCATAGCTCAAACCATCTACCTTGATATCCATCTGGGTTGCAGTGATACCATCACGTGTACCAGTAACCTTGAAGTCCATGTCGCCAAGGTGATCCTCGTCGCCCAAGATATCTGACAGGACAACATATTTGTCACTTTCAGAATCCTTAATCAGACCCATGGCAATACCTGATACAGGCTTCTTGATCTTTACACCTGCATCCATCAGGGCCAAAGTGCCGGCGCATACGGTAGCCATTGAAGAAGAACCGTTAGATTCCAAGATGTCAGATACTACGCGAACAACGTAAGGATAATCTGCAGGGATCTGACCTTTCAAAGCGCGCCAAGCCAAGTGACCATGACCAATTTCACGGCGACCAACGCCGCGTTGAGCCTTTGCTTCACCTGTAGAGAATGGTGGGAAGTTGTAGTGCAGCAAGAAACGCATCTTGCTCTGGTCAAGTACATCGTCAACCATCTTCTCATCTTGCTTAGTTCCTAAGGTACAAGTAGTGAGTGACTGTGTTTCGCCACGGGTGAAGATAGCTGATCCGTGAGGACCAGGCAGTGGACTTACTTCGCACCAGATTGGACGAATCTCGGTAGGAACACGGCCATCCAGTCGAGTACCCTCATCCAGCACGCAGCGGCGCATAGCATCGCGAGTTACGTCGGCGAAGTAGCGGTCTATCATGGCAGCTTTCTCCTCTAATTCTTCCTCAGTAAACTGAGCCTTGAACTCTTCGCAGATAGTTGTAGCATTGTCCTCACGCTTGTGCTTGTCAGCGCAACCTTCTTTAGCCAAGTCATACAAACGCTGGTAGCTGAATTCGCGAACAGCCTTGCGCAGTTCTTCGTCATTCTCTTCGTGATTATATTCACGTTTCACGGTAGAACCAACCTCTTCTGCCAGCTCCATCTGAGCCTTGCACATCACCTTGATAGCATCGTGACCAGCTTTAAGAGCACCCAGCAAATCTTGCTCAGATACCTCGTTCATTTCACCTTCTACCATCATGATGTTGTCATAGGTAGCACCTACCATGATATCCATGTCAGCTTTTGCAAGCTGTTCGAAAGTCGGGTCAATTACATATTGGCCATCTACACGTGCTACACGCACTTCGCTAATAGGGCCATTGAAAGGGATGTCAGACACTGCCAGTGCAGCAGATGCTGCAAGACCAGCCAGTGCGTCTGGCATGTCAACGCCATCGGCAGAGAAAAGGATGATGTTTACGTACACTTCAGCGTGGAAGTTATCTGGGAACAGAGGGCGCAGGGCGCGATCCACCAGGCGGCAAGTCAGAATCTCATAGTCTGAAGCCTTTCCTTCACGCTTGGTAAAACCACCAGGGAAGCGGCCAAACGAAGCGTATTTTTCTCTATACTCTACCTGTAAAGGCATAAAATCTGTACCGGGAACTGCATCTTTTGCCGCACAAACAGTAGCAAGCAGCATGGTGTTGCCCATACGCAGCATAACAGATCCGTCTGCCTGTTTTGCGAGCTTTCCCGTTTCGAGTGTGATGGTTCTTCCATCAGGTAACTCGATCGTCTTAACAATAGGATTAATCATAAAATCTTTAAAAAACTGTGTAATATCTTAATAAAAATCGTGCAAAGTTACACATTATATTTATCAAAACCTTATCTTTGCACCGATTTTTGTATAATTGAACTGAAAAATATGAAGAAAACAGTGTTATTGGTCCTTTTTGCGACCCTGATTACCGCCTGTGGAGGCAACAAACAGCAGTTTAAAGTAGAAGGACAAGTAGAAGGTGCAGATGGTAAGACGCTTTATTTTGAGCAAGCAGCCCTTAACGGTATCTTGCTGGCCGATTCGGTCAAACTGGGCAGTAGTGGATCTTTTAAATTCTATCATGAAGCTCCCGAAGCTCCCGATTTTTACCGTTTGCGCATAGAAGATAAAATTATCAACTTCTGTGTTGATTCTACAGAGACAATACATGTTGAGGCTGACTATGCTAAATTCGCTACCGATTATACCATTGCTGACTCTGATAATAATTTAAAAATTAAAGAGCTCAGTTTGATGTTGGCAGCTTTGCAAGAGAAGGTGAATCAGCTTACCGACAGCTATAATGCTAACAAAATATCGAACTTAATATTTACTGACAGCCTTGCACACATGATCAATGCATATAAAAATGAGGTAAAAGCCAAGTATATTTATGCGGCTCCTAATACCCCTTATGCTTACCATGCTTTGTTCCAGCGTGTAGGTCAGTACACCTTGTTTGATCCTCTGTCGGATAAGGAAGATGTAAGAGCTTTTGGTGCTGTGGCTACCAGTTTCAACAACCTTTATCCACATTCTGAGCGCGCGAAGAATATCTATAATATTGCTATTAAGGGTATGCGTAATGTGCGTCAGGCCGATTCAGGTATTGAAGTCAATAAAAATGAAGTGGCTGAAACTGGTATTATCGATATAGAGCTGCGTGATATTGATGGCAATGTTCGTAAGCTCAGCGATTTGAGTGGCAAAGTGGTGGTACTTGATTTCACTACTTATCAAGCTGATTATTCTGCAGACCATAATTTACTGATGCGTGAGGTTTATGCCAAATATGCAGGACGCGGACTGGAGATTTATCAGGTGTCACTCGATACGAATGAGCATTTTTGGAAGACTGCAGCCGACAAGTTACCTTGGGTTTGTGTACGTGAGCCCCGCGGTGCTTATTCCGATTTGCTCAATCTTTACAACTTCCAATCATTGCCCGCAGTCTATGTCATAAATCGCGACAATGAGTTAAGCGCACGTGTTGACAACTTGGAAAATCTCGAGGCAGCATTGAATAAGTTGCTGTGAGATTAAAAAAGTAGAGTTATCTTGCAAAAAAAAGCGTAACTTTTTGTTTTTTATAACATAAAGGCTTATATTTGCATCGAGAACTTAAGAAAAATAGGAGTTCCAACGCACTACTATGTGTTGGAATTCTTTTTTGTTATTGTTGTTTAAAATAAAAAACTAAATATCATGGGATACATTTCAGAAGAAGGCTACAATAAATTAGTAGCGCAATTAAGACAATTGGAGGCTGTGGAGCGTCCAAAAATCATCGAGGCCATTCGCGAGGCCCGCGATAAAGGTGATTTGTCAGAAAATGCGGAGTATGATGCAGCTAAAGAGGCACAGGGCATGCTTGAAGCAAAAATAAACAAATTAAAGCAAACCATTGCCGATTCAAAGATTCTCGATACATCTATGCTAAGTGCTGATACTGTGCAAATATTGACAAAAGTCACACTTAAAAACGTAAAGGCCAATCAGAAAATGTCTTATACTATCGTATCTGACACAGAAGCCAATTTACGTGAGGGTAAAATTTCAGTAAATACCCCCATCGCTCAAGGTTTGTTAGGAAAGAAGGTGGGTGATATAGTAGATATTAAGGTGCCTCGTGGCATGATGACTTTCGAGATTCTTGACATTAGCTTGTAAATTTAAGTAGGAGGAATAGAGTTATGGCAAGTATATTCAGTAAAATAGTGGCAGGTGAGATACCTTCTCACAAGATTGCCGAGAATGATAAGTTTTTTGCTTTTCTGGACATCAACCCACTGACGAAAGGCCATGTGTTGGTTATCCCCAAACAGGAAATTGACTATATTTTCGATGTGCCAGATGCAGACCTGGCCGAGATGATGGTTTTTGCTAAGCACATTGCTATCGCTATAAAAAAAGCTTTTCCTTGTGTCAAAGTAGGTGTGGCTGTGTTAGGTCTTGAGGTGCCTCATGCCCACATTCATTTAGTGCCTATGCAGAGTGAAAAAGATATGCTCTTTTCTAATCCAAAGCTGAAGCTCACCAATGAAGAGTTGGCGGAAATAGCAGAAAAGATTCGTCAAGAGTTATAAATAACAAAAGCGGCCTTTAAGCCGCTTTTGTTATTTATATAAATGGTCATTTAAATGAACTCATCTCCTATGTTTATTTGAACTTCATTTACAAACTTTCGGATTGAGCTTTCCTCGTCTTTTTTACAAATCAGTAAAACGTTATCACTCTCTGCTATCAGATAATCTTTCATGCCAGACACCACCGCCAATTTTCCGCTGGGTAAAACGATGATGTTATTTTTACAATCATAGAGTTGTGTGCGGCATTTCAAAGTTACGTTGCCGTTGGCATCTTTATTAGAAAGGTCATATAGCGATCCCCAAGTACCCAGGTCGCTCCATCCAAAATCACCCAATGACACATACACATTGTCTGCTTTTTCCATTACACCAAAGTCAATTGACACATTGTTGCAGGCAGAAAAACGCTCGTTAATGAAAGCCATTTCAGCCGGTGTACCATAAGTGTCGGATGACAGATTCTCCATTATTTCAGGCAGGTGAGTTTCTAATGCTTTGATAATAGTGTTTACATTCCACATAAACAATCCTGAGTTCCAATAGAACTCACCACTGGCTACAAACACCTTTGCCAACTCCAATTCGGGCTTTTCGGTAAATGTTTTCACTTTATAAAGGTTCTCGCCTTCCTTTTGCGCTATCTGAATGTATCCATAACCTGTTTCTGGGCGGTTAGGTCTGATACCCAGAGTAAGCAGTTTTTCGTTGTCATTCACAAATTGCAAACCATTCTTAATGGCTGTTAGGAACTCGTCTTCTTTCAGTATCAGATGGTCTGAAGGTGCCACCACAATGTTGGCATTGGGATTGATGGCTTGGATATGTTTTGATGCCCATGCAATACAAGGAGCTGTATTTCTTCGACTAGGCTCGAGCAAAATCTGCGAGGGATGCAGCTGTGGTAATTGTTGCTGTACCAAGTTAGCGTATAGCTCATTGGTAACAATTAGAATGTTTTCAGCAGGCACTACTTTATTGAAGCGCTCAAAAGTTTGTTGGAGCAGCGATTGGCCTGTTCCAAAAAAATCTAAAAACTGTTTCGGTAGGTTTTTTCGGCTATAGGGCCAGAAGCGACTTCCAACGCCGCCGCTCATGATTACGCAGTAGTTGTTTTTAATGTCCATCATGCAAGTGTAAGTTCATATTAATATTTTCGCTAATATACATCTTTTTTCCCATTATAAACTAAAAATTCAATAATTTACTCAGTTTAATAAATTTTTTATAGTTCATGTTTGCTAATTCAGAAAATGTTTGTATCTTTGCAACCGCATTTTGAGAATGCCCAGATGGCGGAATCGGTAGACGCGCTGGTCTCAAACACCAGTGGGGCAACCCATCCCGGTTCGACCCCGGGTCTGGGTACGCTGAAAAAGAAATAAGTGCTGTAAGCGTTAGCTTATGGCACTTATTTCTTTATATGCCAGCGATTTATGTTTTCCTTCACGCCAACAACGCCCTTTTTATTTTAATCTTTCCTATATTATTACTACTTTTGCATAATATTTATGTAATTTAATACTTATGAAGAAACTTTTTTTGACTATTGCACTGCTGGGAGCTTGCTGTATGGCCCAAGCCCAGTTTGTGTGGCAGAGTCACCAAACTCAGCAAGTGGCATGTGCCGAAAATGAACATGTAATGATTAGAACAACACTGGGCATCCTGGATCATGATAGCCGCATGGTACTGGGTGACAGCATTGTAGTTAACAATCGTGCTGGCAACATTGTGGTTGGTACAGCTGGGGTGAGTAATCTGCTGACAGGCATTGATGTAACTCCTCTTAAAGGTTTGCACGAGGGTTTCATGCTCAAGGTGGGTACTGATCATAAACTGTATGTTGTGGGCAGTGACTCACATGGCACTGCTTATGGTATCATTGAATTAACCCGTTTGCTGGGTGTGTCACCTTGGGAGTTTTGGGCTGATGTTGCTCCTCGCTCTATGGACAAACTTGAGTTGCCTGCTGGCTATCAGGAGGTGCAGAGCCCAAGTGTGGAGTTTCGTGGCATCTTTATCAATGACGAAGATTGGGGCTTGACCCGTTGGAACAGCCGCGATTATGAACCTCCCTATCGTCCTACACGTCCGGCTATCGGCCCAGATAAGACTGCTCGCATCTTCGAACTGTTGTTGCGTTTGCGTGCTAATACTTATTGGCCTCCTATGCATGAAAGTAACCAAGCCTTTTTCTTGACAGAGGGCAACCGTGAGGTGGCCGAGCAGTATGGCATCTACATTGGTAGTTCACACTGTGAACCTATGGGCTGTAATGCTGCTGTTGAATGGACAAAGCGCGGCACAGGTGAGTACAATTTCATTGACAACCGTGAGGGTGTTATGAAATTCTGGGAAGACCGTGTGAAGGAAGTCAAGAATCAGGAAATATTCTATACCGTGGGTATGCGTGGTCTGCACGACTGGGGCATGGCTGGTGCTAATACTGTTGAAGAGCGCAAAGTGGCCCTTGATCAGGTTATCAAGGCTCAGCGTGAATTGCTGGCTAAGCATGTGAATCCTGATGTAAAGAGTGTTCCTCAAATGTTTATTCCTTATAAGGAAGTGCTCGATGTATATAATGCAGGTCTTGAGGTGCCCGATGATGTGACACTCATGTGGCCTGACGACAACTATGGGTACGTTACCCATTATCCTACCGAAAAAGAGAAACAACGCTCAGGCGGTAATGGCATTTACTACCATGTATCTTATTGGGGCTTGCCACACGACTACCTGTGGCTGGGTACCTTCAGTCCGGGACTACTCTATCAGCAGATGAATCAGGCTTATGACAGCGATGTGCGTAAGATCTGGATTCTCAATGTGGGCGATATTAAACCTATCGAGTACCAAACTGAGTTATTCCTTGATATGGCATGGAACATCCAGCAAGTGCGTCAGCAAGGACCTTCTGGTCACTTGGCAGCCTTCTTGGAGCGAGAGTTTGGTCCACAGGCAGGACGCCAACTGATGCCTCTTATGACCGAGCATTACCGACTGGCCTATATTCACAAACCCGAGCACATGGGCAACTCTTATGTATATATCCCAATTGAACGTTTGGAGGTGAGCGACATGCCGTGGAGTGGTAATTACATTCGTCAGCGTATCAAAGACTATAAAGTAATTTCCGATCAGGCAGAAGCCATTGGCAAACAAATGCCTTACGATCGTGAAGATGCTTATTTCCATTTGGTAAAATATCCTGTGCAGGCTACAGCTCAGATGAACAATAAGTTCCTTTACGCACAATTGGCCCGTCACGGTCAGGGCAGTTGGAAAGATAGCGACCTGGCTTTCGATAGTATTGCTCGTTTGACCAGTGACTACAACTATGGTATTCATAATCAGGGCAAGTGGCGTCGTATGATGGACTTCCAGCCTCGTAAGTTGCCTGTGTTTGAGATAGTGCCTAAAGTACAGCTGGATACTCAATTGCTGAGCGATGAACCTATTCAGTATGCTTGGAATGGGTCTGAGTACAGTAAAGGTACGGGTCAGGCACAAGACATGCTGGGCTATGAGGGCAAGGCAGCTAGCTATCCAAAGGGAGACAAGCAGCAGTTCCAGCTGGGCGCTGTTCAGGGTGACAGCATCCATGTGCGCATCTGCTTCCTGCCAACTTTCCCGGCCAATAACCAGCAAATTCGTTTGTCAGTGGCGCTCGACAAGCAGCCTTCTCAAAGTGTGTCTTATGAAACCCACTGGCATTCATCAGAATGGTGCGAGAATGTGTTGTTCAATCAGAGCGTGAAAGAAGTGGTGTTCAAGAATGATGGTAAGAACAGTCACACGCTTACCCTTCAAGCGCTTGATGAAGGTGTAGTGGTTGACCAGATAAAGGTTTATTAACCACCAACGGTTTTTAGTGAAGTTCCGATATGGTATATCGTTGGGTGACGATATACTATATCAAAGGGCTTCAATATACTATATCTAAGGGCAACGATATACTGTATCAAAGGGCAACAATATACAATATTGAAGAGCAAGGTTGTCTGCTGTATCGTCCTTTGATGAAAATACTTCCTATAGGTCGCCGCAATAGCTGCTACGGGTCGTGGGAAAGCTTACTACCACTCATCGCAATATCTTCTTTCCCCCTATAACAGATACTGCGGCGAGTGGTAGTAACTATTTTATCACCTATAGCAAAGTTTTAGCTACAGCATTAGTAATGTCTTTGTCTGCACATTACTAATATGTTTCCCCATGCATTAGTAAGGTAAATCCCTATATGTTTTGGCTAAAATACCCAGTTTTCTTCCGCTACTTTCGCTTCTTCATTAGCAATGATGGTCTTTGAATATACTGGACTATTTAATTATAGCTGAAGAACGGAAGAAGAATGCAAATTCAAATGCTATTATTTAAATAACAGCTGCACAAAAGCGCTAAGGTTACGGCGCCATACTTTCCACTCGTGGGCACCAGGGTATTGCTCCCATACCACCCCTTTGTAACCTTTTTCGGTGAGCTTCTTCTTGAAGTCGAGCATCCCATCGATGCGGTTGTCTTGCTCACCACAAGCTAAGTAGATGACATCGAATTTATTGTATTTCGCTGGTTGGGTGTACATGCCCGGGAAATGCTGCTCAGCGTCGAATGGAGCACCACCGATGGCTGAGGCTCCGATGAGGCCTGATGAGAAGATGCCCACGTTAGCGAATACATCCACGTTACGGAAAGCAATGAAGAACGATTGGCCACCACCCATCGACAGACCTCCAACAGCACGGCCCTTACGGTTCTTGATAACAGGGTAGTTCTTCTCAACATAAGGCAGGATGTCAGCTACCAGCGATGAATAGTTGTCGAAGCCAGAAGCATATTTCTTTACATCGGTCTTTACAGGAATACCCAAAGTTTGTGCAGCATGTTGGTTAGGGTTGCCATTAGGCATCACCACAATCATAGGTTTTGCTTTGCCTTGTGCGATGAGGTTATCCAGTATCTGGCAAGTACGACCCAAGGTTGACCAAGCATCTTCATCGCCACCACCGCCATGCAGCAAGTAGAGCACTGGATATTTCACGCTCTTGTTGTTGCGGTCGTAGCCAGCAGGAGTATAGACATACATGCGGCGCATCATGTCATTCTCTGCTGAATAATACCACACATGTTCTACGTTGCCAGGTTTACTACATTCGGCATATAGGTCGGCATAGTCGCCTGGTATCAATAAAGCATTCATGTAGCGCGAGCCATCACGCTGCACTTGCACATTGGAGGGGTCGAGCATGGTCACGCCATCTACTACAATATTGTAGGTGTACAGTTCTGGTGAAGGCTGAGGTACTGTGGCCGTCCACACTCCTTTTTCATCTTGTTTTATAGGAATCTTGGCAGAGTCGTAGCCTAACCAAGAAGCAGAAACGCCTACCTTGCGGGCTTTGGGAGCCACAAAACGGAAGGTAACAGTCCCGTCCTTCAATTCGGGTGATTGAGTCCCAGCACGGAACATCAGTGAGTTCATCTCTTGCGCAAAGGCAGAGAAGCAAGTTACAAGGGCCACAGCCAATGATAGCAGTCTGAATGTCTTTTTCATATTGAATATAGATTTTAGTTGTTTTTTTAATACGCTATAGTGCAAATATACTAATAATCTTATCAGATAAATGCTTTAAGGCTTATAAATAGAAGATTTTTCTTTGATTAATCCGTAAAAGTCAGTATTTTTGTCTGGGATTGAAATATATATATATTGTGTTTTGAAATAAGAATAAACAAATGAAAAGAAGGAATTTTTTAGGAATGGGTGCCGCTGCTTTGGCAGGTATGGCACTGATGCCCAGCATGACCTCATGCAGTGGCGAGGCTAAACCAGCAGCTAAGGCTGCTGATGGTAAACCCAATTCAGATTTTGGTGGTGTACACATGGGCACTATTACTTACAG
>JAIKZS010000170.1 GCA_024682035.1 Bacteroidaceae bacterium | reverse complement strand
ACTATCAACTATTTCACTGTATTTTTATACAACCTCCACTGAGCCATTGCGGCCCCCTATATCAGCCGATTTTAAGCAATTACTATTAAAAGGCCCTTTTGATTATTTTAAGCCCTCCGTTTGCTTGGAGTAAGCGTTGGGGGTGCTGGTGGGGTCGGCTGCATTACATTTACACATTACATTGTATATTCCGAAATTTATGCAGGCTTTCATGGGGTTCTATCTATAGACATTACTACATTACACATTACATTTGCTTTTTTTCTGTTGTGCTTCCATTACCTTTCACGCTTCTATTACTTATATATATAATATATATTATATAATTATATAATATATATTATATATATAAGTAAAGTAATTTTCCTCTCTTTTGCCCAAGTAGGATAATAAAATTGAATTTATGAAATGTAATGCTGTAATGTGGTAATGTCGTAATGTCTTTTCCTGATTTCGGTTGACATTCGTACTGACATCGTTGACAATGCAACTTGCACCTCTTACCCATCACTATCTATCCGCCATTCGCTTTCCGGAGCAGAATGTATTTATTTCCAAAGACCCAGGATCTCTTAAACATTGAACAATTGTGTCACGGATGAGATTCCGGCTCGGAGGCCGGAATGAGGGTATGGGGTGTGCTCGGTGTAAAAAAAAAGCAGTTTTTTTCTGCAACAAACAGCATACATAGCGATTTTTTTTGTATCTTTGTAGTGCTATAATCCTAACCCGCTATACGTCGTTTATGACGATTCCCCCTGACCTTTTCTCGTTGCATAGTTAAAGCTATCTGCAACAATAAGTTGAGAAGACAGGAGTGGTTTGGATGATAGCAGGGTATAATTGGTTTTTGAGTAAATAATGATTTTTTAATGACCGACAAATATTTAGAAATTATGAAAATAGAGGTGCTTAAATTTATGCTGGGAGTAACAAGAAGGATGAGTCAGTCCGTTACATGGTCGCTGGTAATAGCTTTGATGCTGTTTACAGCTTGTGATAATGCAGACGATCCGATTGATGATCCCGAGGTGTGTGTAGGCATTGCCTGGAGGGGTGATGCAGATTCAGAATTCTACACAAATGTGGTGCGTACTTTCCAAGCAGCTGGGGTAAAGACGGTGATGCTCCCTCAGGTAAAGGCAGATGCTTTTGAGTACGACGGACAAGACTTGGATGATGATTATTATGACGAGCATAGAATTTTACTGCAAACCTATGCCGATATGGTGAAGGCGGGCACTGCTTCTAATGTGGCCGAAGTACTGAAGGGCATTGACGCGGTAGTGTTTACTGGTGGGGAAGATATAGCACCTACTCTGTACAAACAACCAGAACCATGGCATGGTATCTCGGAGGAGGAGGATTACAATGCCACCCGTGATGTGAATGATTACCTGCTGATGTCGTATGTGATACAAAACAATATCCCTATGCTGGGCATGTGCCGTGGCATGCAGATGCTGGGCGTAGTGTCAGGCGCTTCAGTCATTCAAGATATTCCTGTCTATTTTAACGAACTGGGCAAAACATATCATTATCAGCATCGTAATCAGCAGGTGATAGGTGGATACAGAGATTATGCTCCACATGATGTGGACGTGAAGGATCAGTCGTCTATTTTGTATGATATTGCCAAGACTACTTTCATTGAAGGCGTACCATCATGGCATCACCAAGCCATTCTCAGTGTGGAGGGAACACCGCTTACGGTGGTGGCCACTACTGATACTGAGGGGGTGGAGATGATTGAGGCGCTCGAGCGCAAAGATAAAAGATTTGTGCTGGGCATCCAGTATCACCCAGAGGCAGCTGTGGTGAAGCACCTGGACAACTATCCTAATGCCTCGGATTTTATGACTTATACAAACGGCATGGCTTATTTCATGGCATTGGCAGCAGCTGCTGAACTATCGAACAACTGATAGGAGATGATAGCCATGAAGAAGATATTGGTGATTTGCTCCTGTGTGTTACTGGTGCTCGTGGGCTGTGGAAAATCGGCCACCAGCGTCAAACAATTGGAAGATCTTGGCAATACTCCTTACCAAGAAGACACCATCATGTTTACGTATGCAAATAATCCTCGAAGGGCTTTGGCGTTGCTGGACTCTGCTGTGGTGTTGGGCAATATTAATGATTTCCAAGCGAAGATTTTGAGGGCTACCATCTATGCCAGGTCGCTAGAGGAACAGCAACAAGACTCGGCACGCCTTTTGTGTGAGGCTTTGCTGGAGCACGACTCGGTACTCAATAATACAGACAACTATGAGATGGTGCTCGACTTGCTGATTTCGAACAGTCGCGCGAGGGCGGATGATGATGACTACTTGCAATGGTCAACCCTCAAGGCAGAACTTTGTAGGGAGCAGGGCGCTGAGGTGGAGCTGTTGCGTACGGAGGCCGAAATAGGACTGGTGATGACACATCTGGGACAGGTTACCGAGGGATTAGCAAAGCTGGATAACTGCATCAGGCAGCTTGACAAGCCGGGTAGCATAGATCGCATGGATGCTTTCATCATTGCCGTGAAAAGGAAGATTTCTGTGCTGAATGAACAGGGGCGTTCTGTAGAGGTGGTGTCAATGGCTCAACGTGTATTGGATCGTTTGGACCACTACGAACAGCATGCTAAAGAATATGTCGAGGATAGCTACCGACTTTCAAGTAGCGGTGATCCGATAGAACGAAAGAGATATATTGATTTTAGCCGGGCTCAAGCACAGGCTTACCTGGCTATAGCCTACGCCTCGCTCAGTGAGCATGAAGGGGTGAATGGCGACAAAAAGAAGGCTGCACAGCTGGCTAGGGAGCATATGGCACTTTTCGACGAGAGTGACTATGGGCATACTTTCAGTGGCCGACGCATGATAGTGCCTGCACAAATGAGCTTGGGCATGTATGATGAGGCATTGAAAACAAGCAATTTGCAAGCTGAGTATATGGGAGCTGACACCATGAATGTTGTCTATGCTTCTATTCTTCGTTATCGATCTATTGTCGAAAAGGCCAGGGGACATGATGACAAGGCTTTTGAGCTGATGGAAAGATATGCCGTGCTGTCGAAAGAGGTGGCTGAGAATTTGCTGGAGAGCAAGGCGCACGATTATGCGGCACGCTACCGTGCACAGGAACAGGAGTTGGAGATTCAGCAGAGGAGGGCGAAAACCCGACTGGCTAATATTGTTATCTTTACTTTGGGGGTAGGACTGCTGTTTGCTTTGGTGTTTGTTTATTATATTGTGAAGAAGAACAAAACCATCAGCATGAAGAACCATGGTTTGGTGAAACTGATTGACGAAGGGTTGAAATATAAGGAGCGCAATGATGAGTTGCAACGACTGATGCACGTGCAATCGAACAATGAAAAGGAGACGACTCCTGCTATCAACCTGAAGACGCTTTCCAATGAAGACCTCTTCCAGCATCTGTGCGATGAGATTCGTGCAAACCATCTGTATCTGGATCCGTTGTTTGACCGTCAGGCCATTTGCGACCGCTTCCGTCTGACGCCTGCGCAGGTGGGTAGTGCCTTTGCTCAGGGCAGCGAGTATGACTCGGTATCTGACTTCATTCGTGATTGCAGACTGGAGTATGCTTGCACGTTGCTCAAGACTACCGATATGAAGATAACCGACGTGGCCAGTGCTGCTGGATTCAGTAGATCTACTACCTTTAACCACGCGTTCAAGGCACGTTATAATTTGTCGCCTACTGAATATCGTCAACAATAAGATGGCCAAGCCATCGTGGATGTAAAGAATAACATGCCGTTGAACTGTAGCAGTTTAACGGCATTTGCTTTTTTGTATGCCTCCTTGCTTATTTGTGAGCAGGACTGTTTGTCGGCAAGAAATTTGCTAATTTGTTCCCAGGCCCTTGTTCATTTGTGTTGACTATTGCAGGGAAATATTTTGTTTTATAATTTTGTTGGTGCAACAGATGAAGGTGGTGGTGCTAAGGCACCAGTTAAAGGCAGTATGTTGCCATACTGCCAATGCTAATAACAAAATTTGTAAGCCAGGGGAATAAGAGTTTATCAGTTTATCTCTATTCCCTTATAGAAGTCCAAAATCTTGGTGCGAAAAATGTATTCGTATTTTGCTTGCAGCTCTTCACTTTGAGCTCTTAGCAAATTTTGCTTAGCCTCGTTATATGCAACAGCTGTCGCAGTGCCATTCTCGTATTTCTTGCTGGTAAGCTCGAAAGATGCGAGACTGGCATTTGCTGCTGCCTCACTACTGGCATATTTGCTCTGGGCAGCGGTGGCATTATACCATGCCTGCTGAATTTCCTTGTAAAGCGTTTTCTTGGTGTTTTCTAACTGCAGGGCGTAGTTCTCGCGTTGCAGTTTGGCTGAACGCACACGGTTACGGGTGGCAAAGCGGTTGAAGATAGGTATGTTCAAGCTAAGACCAATGTAACGGTTGAAGTTGTCGCTCAACTGCTGGCGGAAAGAACGGTTAATGGTAGAGTAGTAGTTGGTGCCCATGCTACTATTGAGGTTGACAGACGGGTAGTAGCCACTTTGTGCAATCTTGATGCTTTGCTCACTTCCAGCCAATCGTGCCTGAGCAGCCTGGACGGCTGGCTTGGTAAGCATGGCTGAGGCATACACCTCCTCAGGTGGGGTAAGTGGATTGAGTAGGAATGCCTGATCGGGGTTGGCCACCTCAAAATCATCGGGCGTTTCAATCTCAATTAATTGGGTCAGGTCGAGGATAGACAAGCGATAGTTGTTGAGGGTTTGCACCAAATCTAATTCGTCTTGTGCCACACGGGCCTTGGCTTCGGCCAACTCAGCTGCCGAGGCTTTACCAATCTTCTCCAATGCTTCGATGCGATTGAATTGTTCCTGACTCAGAGCAACCTGGCCTTGTGCAACCTGATGCAGCTCTTTGCAGAACAACGCTTGCAGGTAGGCCGAGGCTATGTTGATGGCAAGGTCTTCCTTGGCCTTTTGCAGGTCGGCCATCGAAGCTTTCAGGTTCAGTTTGGAGAGGTTGTACTGACTGGGTAGTTCAAAGCCTGTAAACAGGGGCATACTGCTGTTGATGCTCATATTGGTGCCACGACTGTTGGTGTTCACATACTTGGTGATATAGTCGCCCGTGTTCGGATCCTTCACGGCCGTCTGTGTACGACCCCAATTAAAGCTCTGGCTGCCACTGGCATTCAGGTTAGGCAGTCGGGCCCACTTGGCCGTATTGGCTTCCACCTCGCTCTGTTTGACCGTAATCTCTGCCTGCAAGATGTTTACATTATGGGCTGTGGCATAGTCTATGCACTCACGCAGGCTCCATGCATGCTGGGCATGGGCGCTGATGCCCAATGCTGCGATGACTGATAGTAGTATAGCTCTTTTCATGTTGTTATTCCTCAATAATTTCTAAACCTCTTACTTGTTCTTGTTCGCTAAGGCCACTGTTAATGACAATCTTAATGCCGTCGCTCATGCCCACTTCCACTTGTTGGCGACGGAACTGCTGAGGTTTGCCTGCAGCCGTCAGCACATACACAAATGTGGTGTCGCCACTGAACTCAATGGCACTTTCGGGCACCGTCAAAACATTGTTGGCACGTTCCAACACAATCTCGGCATTGGCTGAATAACCCGAACGTATCTTTACATTGTCAGGCGCCTTCACGGCAGCCTTGATTTCAAACTGGTTGGCGCCATTTTCCTCAGTAGCCTTGGGCGAAATATACTCTAAGGTAGCATCGAAAGAAAGGTTCTGCAAAGCACCTATGGTGAGTTTCACAGGCATGCCCTCGTACACCCTGCCCACTTCGGTCTCGTCAATTTTACCTCTGAAAATCAAATCGTTCATATTGGCTACACTGGCAATGGTAGTACCATCGTTGAAAGTGTTGCTCATGATGACCGAGTTACCTACCTTGATAGGCACATCCAAGATGAGTCCGTCGATGGTAGAACGAATAAGGGTAGAGCTGAACGAAGCACTGCTTTGCGTGATGCCTTCCTTCACAATCTGCAAATTGTCCTTGGCCGTTTGCAATTCCTCGCGAGCCTGCTTTACTGCCACCTCATCTTTCTCGTATTCCTCCCTACTGATGAGCTTATCCTTATACAGTTTTTCGTTACGTGCAAACTCATTCTCAGCCTGACGAGCATTCATCTCAGCCAA
>JAIKZS010000160.1 GCA_024682035.1 Bacteroidaceae bacterium | reverse complement strand
GACAACTATCCGTTTGGCTTACAAGCAGCTCCTCAAAGCGAGATTATTCGCATACATGCTTCCTCTGGCACAACAGGTAACCCTACGATTGTGGGCTACACCCGTAAGGACATAGGTGTATGGAGCGAGTGCATGGCACGCTGTCTTACAGCTTTTGGCGTTACCCGTAATGACATCTTTTCTGTCGCTTATGGATACGGCCTTTTCACTGGTGGTTTGGGGGCACATAATGGTGTTGAAATGGTGGGAGCATCTGTAGTCCCGGCTTCTACAGGAAACACAGAGAAGCATGCAAAACTTATACGTGATTTAGGCATTACAGGTATTGCCTGTACACCATCTTACGCTCTTTATTTGGCTGAAACTATGGACAAAATTGGTATTACCAAAGATCAGATAAAGTTGCGTGTTGGCGCTTTTGGTGCCGAACCTTGGACAGAAAAAATGCGTGAAGAAATTGAGGAAAGATTAGGCTTAAAGGGCTTCAACATATACGGATTGAGTGAAGTAATGGGACCTAGCGTAAGCTATGAATGCCAAGCACAACATGGGTCACACATCAATGAAGATCATTTCTATCCAGAAATTATCAACCCTGTTACACTTGAACCTCTGCCTGCAGGGCAACAAGGCGAGCTGGTATTTACGACTCTCACCAAAGAAGGTATGCCTGTATTGCGCTATCGCACACGAGACCTCTGCTCATTGCTGCCTGGGCAATGCGACTGTGGACGAACTAATGTACGTATGTCAGCAATTCAGGGTCGTAGCGATGATATGCTTATTATTCGCGGTATCAACGTATTCCCATCACAAGTGGAGAGTGTGGTACTGAGTATGAAAGAATTTGCTCCTCGCTACTTGTTGGTAGTAGATCGCGTGAACAACCTCGACACATTACAAGTACAAGTAGAGTTGAGACAAGAATACTTCACCTCAACCTTCGATACTCCAGCTGCTATCGATGAACTCGAAAAGCGTCTTGCCAACAAGCTAAAGAGCGTTTTGAGCATTGCCGCTAAAGTAAAACTGAAAGCGCCTAACACCATTGAACGCAGTCAAGGTAAGAGTGCCCATGTAGTTGACAAAAGAAATATTAAATAATAATATGACTTATTCTGAGTATTTTAATCCTGAGATAGAAACTCTTTCTGAAGAGGGAATGAAAGCGTTACAATTGGAACGCCTACAAAAAACTGTGCGCCACTGCATGAATTCACCCTTTTATCAGCAAAAGTTTAAAGAGCTGGGAGTTTCTCCAGAGGATATAAAAACCTTAGACGATCTTAACAAATTGCCTTTTACATCGAAGGAAGATCTGCGAGAAAACTATCCGTTCGGGTTGGCTTGCGTACCACTAAAAGACTGTGTGCGTCTGCACTCATCTAGTGGTACTACTGGCAATCCAACGGTGGTGCTTCATACACAGAAAGACCTTGACGAATGGGCTATTGCAGTGGCACGATGTCTATGGATGGTGGGAAGCCGCCCTGAAGATGTTTTTCAGAATTCAGCTGGTTATGGCATGTTTACCGCAGGACTTGGATTTCAATATGGAGCCGAGAAAGTGGGTATGCTCACTGTCCCAGCAGCTGCAGGTAACACAACCCGCCAGATTAAATTCATCAAAGATTTTGGCACAACAGTGCTTCATGCTATTCCTAGTTACGCCTCACGCATTTATGAAGTTATGAAAGAGGAAGGTGTGGATCCTCGTAAAGATACACAATTACGAGTTCTATGCATTGGCGCAGAACCTCATAGCGAGGAACAACGACAACGCATAGAAGAGAACCTAGGTGTAAAAGCTTATAACTCATATGGAATATCTGAGATGATGGGTCCAGGTGTTGCATTTGAATGCAAGGAGCAAAACGGACTGCACATTTGGGAAGACTATTTTATAGTAGAGATTATTGATCCTGTGACGTTAAAGCCTGTGCCTGATGGAGAATTGGGTGAGTTGGTGCTCACCACCATCAATCGTGAAGCTATGCCATTACTACGTTATAGAACAAGAGATTTAACACGTATCCTGCCAGGTGACTGCCCTTGCGGCAGACATCACAAAAGATTGGCTCGCCTGCAAGGTCGCAGTGACGACATGATTATACTGAAGGGTGTGAACATTTTCCCCATACAGATCGAAAAGATTCTTTTGGGGTTCAAAGAACTCAGCACAGACTATCTCATTACAGTGGAAACAAAAGATAGTAACGATATAATGACTGTAGAAGTGGAATTAAACCAGCTCTTTACAGATGATTATACCCGTCTAAAGTCCTTGGAAACTGAAATTACCCGAAAATTGAAAGATGAAATTCTCATCACACCACGCGTAAAGTTGGTATCTAAAAACAGTTTGGCAGTTTCAGATGAGAAAAAGGCAGTAAGAGTAAAAGATTTAAGAAAATTATTTTAAAGCATTTCCATTATGACAATCAAACAATTATCCATTTTCTTAGAGAACAAATCAGGCACACTTGCCAAAGTACTTGACTTGTTGAAGCAATCGCAAGTTCAGCTTATTGCTATCACGATAGCAGATACAGCTGAATATGGTATCTGTCGAATCATATGCAGCGAACCTGAGCGTGCATGTGAAGAACTGAAAAAAGGAGGCGTAGCTGTTGCAATTACCGATGTATTTGCTATAGAACTCGACAATAAACCTGGCTCTGGTGCTGATGCTATCAAAGTATTTAGCAATAGCGGCATCAGCATTCCTTATCTCTATTCATTCCTAGTTGGCAGCAAAGCAATTTTAGTGCTGCGTGCCGATGACAATAAGCAGGCTGTTAACGTAATTACCAACAACAATCTGAGATGTATTTCTGAAAGCGGACTGGCTAGTTGGGTTTGATAAAACGTTTTTTTACATTATTAATTTATCTATACCATGAAAAAGACATTGTTATCTTTAGCTATTTGGACAAGTGGCACTTTGGCCTTTGCACAACAGGCATTAGGACCTGGAACAGGTCTTGTCTCTCCAGAGATTAACGCTGACAACACCGTAACATTCAGATATGCAAACCCGAAAGCTATGGTGGTAAAAATTACAGGTGACATGCTTCCAGAGCGATCTATTGACATGAAAGAAGTAGATGGCGTATGGACGTACACTACAGCCCCACTTGAAGGCGAACTCTATTCGTATGCTTTCATCGTGGATGGAAAGCGAACACTTGACCCTTCTAACGTTTATATGAATAGAGATATCGCTACTTGGTCTAATATATTTACTATTTCTACAAAGGAAGGTGACGCGGGACATTATTACATCAACAACAATGTTCCTCACGGCACAGTGACACGCATTTGGTACGACAGTGATCATGCTAAGATGGACCGCCGATTGACAGTCTATCTGCCTCACGGATATGAGAAGAGCAAGGAGAAATATCCCGTAATGTATCTGTTGCATGGATCTGGTGGTGATGAAAACGCTTGGTCTGATCTAGGTCGAACTGTTCAGATTATGGATAACCTGATTGCTGAAGGCAAAGCGAAGCCTATGATTGTTGTGATGCCTAATGGCGTAGTTAGAAATCCTTCTTCTCCTGATGCCAATGAAACGAACATGTTCCAACCAACAATGATGAACAGCCGTGATCAGGATACCACTCCAATGGAGGATGAGTTCCCTATTATCAAGAAATTTATTGAAAATACTTTCCGTGTAAAAACTGGTCAGTATAACACAGCTATCGCAGGCTTATCAATGGGAGGACGACAGTCTTTCTCTATATCGCGTCGTTATCCGGGCACTATTGGTTATGTTGGTATGTTTTCTGGTGCAGGTAGTGGCCCTGACAATGAGCAACAGCTGAAGGCTCTCTTTGCTGCTAAGCCCAAACTTTATTGGATTGCGGTAGGCTCTGCTGATGGTGTTAAAGCATCAGCCTCAGCTTTACGTGACTATTGCAAGGAGAAGGGATATCCACACGAATACTACGAATCAGATGGCGGACACATTTGGCGTAATTGGCGTGTTTACCTCACAATTTTTGCACAAAAACTCTTCAAATAATAACAAATCACCTTATTGGGACAATAGCAAAACACTATTGTCCCAATTTATTTCACGAAATCATATTAGAACATGAAGAGATCTATCTTACTTTTAACAAGCCTCTTGATTGTATCCTTATGTTCGGGCCAAGGTCTCCATCTGAACGATCTTGATTATTTTGAACAGCAAGGAGTTAATGTGCTGGTATTCAGCAATAGTTTCAATGGTGGATTCAATGATGAGAAAAATTCAGGCATTGAGATTATTCATCATGGCGTACGTACAGCGCAAGGTGGCGCTATACGATTGAACAACGCACCCGAGCAATGGGACTTAGTTCCCACACTTACTGAACGTAAGGTTAACAAAGCAAATAATACAATTGAGATTTCAATGCGCTACGAAGATTATAACTTCGATAGTAAGGTGATAGTAGCAGGCAAAGGAAATGCTGTAGAAATTAGTATTTATTTAGAAAAACCTGTGCCTGAATCCATAGCGGGAGAGGCAGGCTTCAATATTGAGTTCCTACCTTCGCAATATTGGTTGAAAACCTTCATGATGGATGGCAGATTAAACCGCTTCCCCCGTTATGCTGCCAGCGAAACAATTACGAGGGAAAACAGAGAAAAAGCCCGACAATTCAAAGGTTTCAAGACATATGATGACAGGGGTACCGACCAATTTATTGACCCACTGCCTTTAGAAAAAGGGCACTCTTTACTAATGGCTATTGATGACCCTGAACGAACAATAAAAATAGTTAGCAAAGATGCTGACTTGTTACTCTATGACGGACGCATATTGGCACAAAACGGATGGTTTGTTGTGAGAAGTATCCTGCCTGCCAATAAAACAGGCAAAGTACTTACATGGACAGTAGAGCCTCATGCTATCCCCAACTGGATTCGCGAACCTAACATTGGATTTTCGCAAATGGGCTATGTGCCTGATCAACCCAAAATAGCAGTAATAGAATTAGATAAAAATGACAATGCAAAGCCCACGGCTTCAATTTTCCGGATTCATGATGACGGTACTACTAGTGAAGTTTTCAATGGCAAGATACAACAATGGGGACATTATTTCAAGTATAATTACGTAAAATTCGACTTCTCATCAGTACGTGAACCCGGCATTTACTACATAAAATATGGTGACATAAAAACCAATAATTTCTTAATCGACAACCATGTATATGATAAGATAACAGATGCCACCACAGATGTTTGGATTCCCATTCACATGAATCACATGACAGTTAACGAGGGATATCGTGTTTGGCATGGTGAGCCATTTAAGGAAGGTTACCTCCAGGCTCCCCCCAGCGACCATTTTGATTTGCATCGTCAAGGTGAAAGCACAGAAACCAAGTACCAGCCTTACGAATTGATACCCGGACTTAATGTGGGTGGTTTTTTTGATGCAGGCGATTTTGATATCGAAACAGGCTCGAATATTAGTGTGGTAGAGAATCTGGTACGAGCATGGGAGCTGTTTAAATCACAACGTGACGAAACCTTCATAAGCGAGCAACAGCGTTATGTAGATTTACATCGACCCGATGGCACCCCTGACATTCTGCAATATATTGAACATGGGACACTTAATCTGGTAGCACAAGCTGAGCAGATTGGACATATGGCCAGCACCTTATCCAACTCGGTACTCGATAACTATCACCATTTAGGCGATGCCGCTTCAATTACTGATGGTTTACACTACGACCGTAGTCTGAGACCTTATGAGATTTCTGCCGACGGCAAATCAAGCGGCACTCCTGATGACATGTGGGCTTTTACTACTCGCAATGCTTGGCTAGACTTCCGTGCAGCCACAATGTTTGCTGCAGCTAGTCGAGCCTTAGAAGGTTATAATGATAATCTCGCTCAACGAGCACTCATACAGTCGAAACGCTTGATGGCCGAAGCTAACGAGCTGATGAAAAAGGAAAATAATGCAAGAAGAATGGGCAGCAATATGGCGACTAACCTCCAACTTTACGCAGCAACACATGAACAAGCATACTTAGACAATTTCAAGCAACAAATTTGGAAGGCATTGGATGATAATGCCATAAACAGTATGCAAACAGCGCTTGATGCTGTGCCCTATATGGACAATACCTACAAACAACGGCTACGCCCTTATATTCAAAAGTATCAGGAATACATCACCAGTTTCGACAAGGACAATCCTTACGGTGTGCCTATAGGTTTAGGTAACTGGGCCGGTAGTGGTTCAGTAGTAAGTTTTGGCACCACTATCTGTTTTGCCTACTTATATTTCCCTGATATCATAAAGAAGGATGATATATACCGTGCAGGCAACTACTTATTTGGATGTCACCCTTACCACAACTACTCGCTAGTGGCTGCAATAGGAGCCGCACGTCCAAAAGCTGTATTCTATGGCAATAATCGTGCAGATTTTTCTTTTATTCCAGGCAATGTAGCACCAGGTTTGTTGTTCCGTCAGCCTGATCATTTTGAGAATTACGATGATTGGCCATTTTTGTGGGGCCAAAATGAAGGAACCGTTGGAGGCAACACCCAATATATTATATTCGGTTCTGCATTTAAAAATGTCTTAAAGTAATGTAAATATATTGATAGAGATGCTTCTGTAAGGACAAATAAAAGCAGAAAATACCTTAAAATACCTAGGTATTGGATGCATAATAAAAACTTTTTTGCTGTAAAGCATTGTTATTTCAAGAAAAGTAATTATCTTTGCAGCCGATTTCAATATCGAACAGAGGTTAGATCCGCTAGCTCAGCAGGTAGAGCACAACACTTTTAATGTTGGGGTCTTGGGTTCGAGCCCCAAGCGGATCACGAAAAGCAATAAATAAGTCGCTGATTCAGCGACTTATTTATTGCTTTTCGTTTTACCCTTCCATAACCAAAAGTGCTTATTATCATTCTTGTACACGAAATATAAGCCCAAACGATAATTATCTTTAATAAACACATATTGAACTATCTACTGACAGCATTGTTTCACCCACTCTATGAAGTTATCTGTGGCATCGCCTGTGTCCTCAGCCTGCGTGTGCCCCTGGTCCCAAATAGTCTCGAAATCGACGTTCTTGCCACAACTGAACAGCCCCAGTGCCAAATTCACTTCTGTGCATAGCGAGGTGTCGCCCTGTTTAATGCCAGTGCGGATGCGCCAGTAAGGGGCCACATCGCTAGCACTCGTACCGCCTTTGGCATAGTAGAAATTATTGTTCATCAAGTAGAACAGTGGTGTGTACATACCCAGCCGAGTGTCAAGGTCGTTCCCGTACTTGTCTTTCTGAGCAAGGTCAGCATCGAATACACTCTTATACTGTGGTACATACTGAGCCACTACCTCAGCTAGATATTTGTCGAAATGTGACCATACGCCCTCTGGGTCAAAGAGCAGATTACCTGCTGAGGTACGGCTTTCGCCATCGTAGGCATCGAAAGCGCCCAAACCCTTTGTCGTGTTCTTGTAAGCCTTGGCGAACGTGCTCAGAGAAGTTGCATCTGAAGGGTCATATGTTGACACGCTGGCGCCATTATACTCATTGTAGCGAGCGACGGCATCGTTGATTACCTCGATGATATATTCATAGTAGGAACCGCTCTGGTAGTAGCCGTCGTCAGTGGCGCTGAGTGTTAACGTTGCACCCGTCGTGGGGTGCTTGAAACCGATGGCGTTGATGTATTCGGCAAACTTCCCAGCTAAGGCCTTCGAAATATCCTGGTCTGTAGAAGAGAGACCAGAACGCGTCTGTCCCATGTTCCACTCATAGGCACCGTTAGCTTGATCAAGATTGGTGATGGGACACCAGCACATACTACCCATGATATCATCCTTATACTCCATTTTAGCGCCTATATCCTCCAGATAGGCATTGTAGAGGCTGCTGTTTCCCGTAGTACCGAAGATGGCACTTTGGGCACCACCACCAGAGTGTCCGAAAGAGAAGATTCGGTCTGTACAGCCAGGCAACTTTCCTGCTGCCGCCAGAAAACGGAAATAGCGTACAGCAGCCTTTAGATCGGTGACGGCACTGGGTGCCGACGATTCCTTGCCACGGCAACCTGCATGCAGATAGACGAAACCCTTCTTGGTGTAGCTGGTCACATTGCTGGAAAAGCCTGTAGGTGCCGACATCGCCTTGTAGCCTGCTGTATCTACTGGAATGACGATGGGAGCTGTCGAAGCGTTGTAGCCATTCTGTTCGCCACTGCTATTGATAGTGCAAGTGTAGGTTCCGTCAGAATTCCTGGTGCCGTTCATATAGGCGCCAGGTACGTAAATGCCCATCTGCTCGTAGCTCTCGTCGGCTGGATTGTCGCAATACACCACGCCCACGATGTAATAGGTGTCTGTGCTAGAGTCGTACTTCCACTGACTGCTGATGTCACTAGTAACTGGCATGATGTCTGTCGAGCTGGATGACGAATTGCTCTTGGATGATGAACTTGTCTGCTGAATTTCTGCCAAATCATCGTCAGAAGTGCAGGCGAACAGTGAGGTGAAAATGAATAAGAAAATCAAATTTACAATTCTTTTCATGTTTGTTGTTGTTTTAAGTCAATAATTTGTGAATTAGAGCAGTTTGTTTAAACGATTTTGATGCGAAGATAACCTGATTTCGTCGCATACGGATTTTTTTTCAGTGAATGCTGATTATCATTCAGCGAACATATTGATTCTGTTCGGAATCTTGCAAGACAAATATATGCAATAATAGTGAAAAAAATATGTTTCTCAGACTTTCTAGCAGAAGACCAGCCTGTGTTCTATATAAGTAATTGATGTCCCCGATAGCTATACTTAACCTCCCGAATTGAAAACAAAAACCAATCATATCAAATAAAAAAAGAGGCCATCAAGCCTCTTTTTTTTATTTGCATGACCTATAGATTTTACTTAGTACCACCACCCAATGCGATATAAAGAGCTATAACAGCTTGAGCCCCATCGTATAAATTGGCAGCCTCGCTCAACTGAGAATTAAGAAGAGATTCTTGTGCTGTCAATACTTCAAGATATATAGCCTTACCATTGTCCATTAACTCATGAGTCCCGGTGTATGCATCGTAAAGAACTTGAACCTGACGATGATAATAAGTATGCTTCTCCCGAGCTGCCTCACATTCGGCCATAGCCTCGTTTACCTGATTTCCAGCATCAATAACGGTCTGCACATATTTTTTTTGTAAATCCTCTTGTGTCAACTTTGAAATTTTGTAGTTAGCATTAATCTTGCCACGGGCAAATATGGGCTGTGTAAGTTGTCCAACAAAGTTGAGTAAAAGTTTACCTGGATTAACTACCCCAATGCCTGCCGAATTAGTCCACCCAGCAGTGCCGGTAAGTGTAATACTTGGAAAAAAGGCAGCTCTAGCAGCCTGAGTATTATAGAAGGATTCTTCCATAGCATAATTAGCCATACGAATATCTGGACGTTGCTCAAGCATTGAAGCTGGTATCCCAATTTTAAGAAAATCGACATCGAATAATCGAGTAGCAGTTTCTTCCTGTACAACAGTATGATGAAGAGAAGAGCTCCATCTATCACGTTCAATATGCTGAGGTGTAATACCTAACAATCTACATATAGCATTTTCTGTAAGACGGATGTTACGACGAGTATCAACAATCTGAGTTTTCACGTTCAAGTATGATGACTCCATCTGGTTAACGGCAGTAGAATATATCTTACCGTTTTCCCACAATGATTTTTGTGTCTCAAGTGAAGCATTCCAAAGGCTATCAGTCATAGTAAGAATCGTTAGCTGCTGATCTAGCAACTGCAACATATTATACTGTTGAGCAGTAGTGGCAATAAGGTTGGCGCGAATTGCTTCCTCATACATCTGTGACTGCAAGAGCACGGCTTTAGCAGCACGTTTCTTATTCGTAATAGATCCAAACACATCAATATCCATAGAAAGCAGCAAAGGTAGGTCGTAAGTCTTCGACCACCCATTATCGGCAAATTTAGACAAAGATCCTTGAGGTGCAAGATTAAGTGAAGGCAAGTAAGCCAGTTTAGCAACATTCAAAGCTGCCTCACTCTTTTCTACAGCAATGCGGGCTGAATTCAGATCAGTGTTATTTGCCAATACTTGTTCAATGAGCTGCTGCAACAATGGATCTGTAAAAAACTCTCGCCACGACATCTGTGCTAGTGACGTACCTTCCTCAGCAGCCTGAATGTCCTGCGTCGTGCCATAAACACTGTCAGGGGCTTCCACCTGCTGTTCATACTTATTATATATACCGCAGCTAGCGAACATTAAGCTCACAGCTAAAGTAACAAAAATATTGCTTAGTCTTTTCATCATTTATTTCTCCTCAGTTTTAAGTGCAACATTTCCTACTTGCTTTCCCTGGAATCGTTCGTGTAAATTTTGGAATATGATAAAGAAAACAGGAACAACAAAGAGCAAGGCAATGGTGCCAACACTCATACCACCTATCACACCAAGTGCAAGAGCTCGGTTACCATTAGCACCTGCACCGCCATTAACGACAAGCGGAATCATACCGATAATCATAGTGGCCACAGTCATCAAAATTGGGCGTAAACGCTCCTGGCAAGCTACAAAAGCAGCCTCTGAAATACTCAAACCCTGGGCGCGACGCTCTGATGCAAACTCAGTAATAAGGATAGCTGTTTTCGCTAGCAAACCAATAAGCATAATAACACCGGTTTGCAAATAGATATTGTTATCCATACCTGGCAAACTTAATAGATTGCCAAAATAAGCGAAAATAAAGGCACCCATAAGTCCGAAAGGAACAGAGAAAAGCACAGCCCAAGGTGTAAACCATGAATTATAAAGCGACGCCAAAATGAGATAAATAAGAATAACGCAGATGAGGTAGATCATAGCAGTTGCATTGCTGCCAGATGTTTCCTCGAGTTCACGTGACATACCACTATATTCATAAGTGTAATTTGTGGGCATCACCTCTTTGAACACTTCAGCAACAGCCTTATGAGTATCACCCTCAGTGTACCCACTACCGGGTGTTAAATAGCAAGTAATACTCTGGAAAAGGTTAAAATGCTCTATGTTCGATGGGCCTACAATCTCCTTCAATGTAACGAACTGCGAGATAGGCGCCATCTTCCCTCCCCTCACACGAACGAAGATATTATTAAGAGAAGACGGGTCAAGGCGGTATTCTGGCGAAGCACTAGCCATGATGCGGTATACTTTGCTAAACTGGTTAAAATTGCCTATGTAAGAACCACCGCAGTAAGAACCAAGCGTATTAATGACCTCTTGTGCAGAAACACCTGAACGATCACACTGAGTAGCATCTACATCAACTTGATATTTGGGATAGCGTTCTGAGTAAGACGACATGGCAGAACCGACTTCTGGACGTTCAGAGAGTTTTATAAGAAATGATTCGACATGCTTAGCAAACTCAGAAAGATTGCCATCGTTAGGATCCTGTACAACGAGCGTTACATTATTACTCGTACCATAACCTGGCACCTGTGGCAGCTGGAATGGTAGTACCTGAACATTCTTAATGTCCTGACATGCATAGTAAAAACGGCCGATAATAAGATCAATCATATGGTTCATACCCGGTCGATCATCCCAATTCTTCAATCGGATAATTAGTGTGGCAAAGTTCGACCCCTGCCCTGACATCATACCATAACCATTGACCACAGCAAAGCTTTCCATCTCAGGGATTTCATGTATCTTGGCTTCCACCTGTTTCACAATTGAACGTGTCTGATAAAGCGTTGAACCTTCCGGAACACGAACCTCAGCCAAGATAACACCTTGATCCTCCTGTGGTACAAGACCAGAAGGAAGACTCTTCATGAAGAACACCAACAGCACTGCAGCAATTACGAGAAGTCCCCATGCCAAAGCTGGGCGTTTGAGGAACTTCTGAACACTCTTGCTATATTTATTGTAGATAGCGTTATAGCTTACAGTATAGGCTTTTTTTGTATAGTAAGTCAGCGATTTACGATCCTCTTTCTGTTCCGACATCTTCAGCATAATGGCACATAATGCGGGACAAAGTGTTAGCGCAGATACACATGACAAACCAACAGATGAAGCGATAGTAACACCAAACTGTGTGAAGAAGGTGCCTGAAGTTCCAGGCATAAACATCACAGGAATAAACACCGCCATGAAAACCAATGTACACGACACCACCGCTACCGACACTTCGTTCATAGCTTGGCGTGTGGCTTCACGGGCATCACTGATACCACTCTCCATCTTTGCCATAACGGCCTCAACGACCACGATGGCATCATCCACCACCGTACCGATGGCAAGCACAAGGGCGAATAACGTCAAGATGTTGAGTGAAAAGCCAGCCATCTGTACGACAGCAAAAGTACCCAACAACGATACAATAATCGAAATACTAGGGATAATGGTAGCCTTGAAATTCTGTAGGAAGAAGAACACCACGAGCACTACGAGTATGATGGCAATGACAAGGGTCTCCACTACATTATGAATAGCTGCAAACAAGAAGTCATCACTAGTCAACAAAAGCACAAACTCCAGGCCAGCAGGCATAGACTTCTGCACATCTTCACACACCTTGGTAATACGAGCATTCACTTCAGTGGCGTTTGCTCCAGGAGCTTGGAACACCATGAACATGGCACCTGGCTGATCACTGACTTGAGAAGTAAAAGTATAATTGACAGCGCCAATCTCCACTTCTGCCACGTCGCTCAGACGCAACAAATGACCACCCTCATCTGTACGTAGCACGATATCATTGAATTCTTCAACCGATTTCAGTGTACCCTTATACTCCATCGTGTACTGGTAAGTATTACCCGACTGCTCGCCAAGAGAACCTGTAGATGAAACGAAACTTTGTGTATTAATAGCAGAAAACACGTCTTCGGGAGCCAGTCCGTATTGGGCCATCACATCGGGTTTCATCCAAATACGTAATGCATAAGTGTTACCCAAATTCTGAACTTGACCCACACCAGTGATGCGTAACAGTTTCGGTTTTATATTGATGTCTATATAGTTCGAGATAAAATCATCGGTGTATTTACCATCCACACTTCTCACAGCACATATCTGCAAGATATTGTTCTGACGTTTTTCCACCTGCACACCTACCCTATTGACCTCTGCTGGCAGTAGAGATGTGGATCGGCTCACACGGTTTTGCACGTTCACAGCCGCCATATCAGGATTGGTACCCTGCTTGAAATAGGCTGAAATTTCCACATCACCCGCAGAGGTTGCCTTCGACGTTAAATATGTCATGTTAGGCACACCATTAATGGCCTCTTCAAGAGGCTGGATAACAGACTTCATCACCGTATTGGGGTCAGCACCGCTGTAAGAAGTCGTGACTGTCACCGTTGGCGGTGCGATGTCGGGGTATTGCTCAACAGAAAGTGAACTCATAGAAATATAGCCCACCAATGCTATAACAATACTAATGGCACACGCCATCACATATCTGTTAATAAAAATATTGTTCTTCATAATGACAAATTATTATTCATCTATCGCATTCTCAGGGAACAGCACACGTTGTCCATCTACTACATTGTTTGCCCCAATAGTCACAATTCTATCACCAATATTTAAGCCGCTCAAGATAGCAAAATCTTTACCATTGCCAACATC
This sequence comes from Bacteroidaceae bacterium, assembly GCA_024682035.1. GTDB lineage: Bacteria > Bacteroidota > Bacteroidia > Bacteroidales > Bacteroidaceae > Bacteroides. The sequence goes on along the minus strand of JAIKZS010000160.1, from coordinate 40,607 downwards.
TTCTATGCTCACATTGACGGCAGTGGCTGTGCTGTCTGAATTCACCTTATAGACCTGAGCCTTATCCTGCAGACGCACAACAGCATGCTGCGGAATGACTATTACATTTTTCGAAGCCCAAAGCATTACAACCGTACCTTGAATACCAGAGAAGAGCTGGCCGTCAGGATTGGGAAACGATGCCTTACAAGTTAAAGAGCCCGTTACTGAGTTCACCACACCAGTCATACTAGTGATACGCCCCTTATGGGGATATTCTGTACCATTTTTCATCACAAACGTCACATCTGGCAGGTCTTCTCTATATTGCTGCTTCTCACTGTTCGAGACGTTCTCTAACACAATTTCCTCGATTATTGATTCTGGTACCGAGAATTCGGCTATCATCACGCTATTGCCACTCAATATGGTCAACTGTGTCATCGGTGACACCTGATCACCTGTACGTACAGGGATCTCACCTATGACACCTGCCACCGAAGCAGTAATGGTACAAAACCCAAGATCCACCTTCGCACGATTCATTGATGCTCGTGCCTGTAAAACAGCAGCCTGGGCTTGTTTATATGAGTTAGCTGAGTTATCAAGCATGTATCGGCTAATTATCTTCTTCTCAAAAAGGTTCTTATTTGACTCATATTCCAACTTCGCACTATTTTCGGCAGCCAACGCTGCCTCCAAATTAGCCTGAGCAGCCTCCAATTCCAATTGTGCATTCCTCTGGTCAATAATGAAGAGAGTTTGTCCCTTTTTGACCTGCTCACCCTCCTGAACACAAATTTGTGTTAACTGTCCACTTACCTGAGGAGTTACTGTCACATCCGTTTGGCCTTTCATCTTGGCACTGTACTTAATAGGAATGTCGATATCTGACTTCATAATTGTCATCGTTTCAAACGATGTTTTAGTTTCCTTGGGCAAATCCAATCCGCACGATGTCAATGTGCCGACCAACACTCCAAAGAGTAATGTCCATCTCGTAGATTCTTTTTTCATTTTATTTTAACTTTAATTATTGATCACAAAAAAAATACCCTCAAAGAAAGAGATTTTTCACAAATAATTGACAAATATAGCATTATCACGTAGAATCTGCAATATACCCAAGAATAACACTGCATTTTTTGATTATTCTGAAATACTATTTGCATATTCTGAAACAATAATTACAACTAATATAGAATCAGTATTCAGGCGTTTTTTACGATGGAATCGATAGATTTCTCCTCTACATCGCCAAGGTTTGAACCATATCAACCTCTTAAACAGCAATAAAGATTGTATCTCCTAAAAATAGTATGTCAGGTCATTTGCGGAGAGCAAAATTTGGAGTTGCTAAACAGCGCCAAGATAGATCTAAATGAAATAATAAATATAATGGGGCAAAACAGTATTATACGAATAACTCTGCTACGGAAATACAGACTAAGATAAGATTGATAGGTCAAATATAGGCAACAAATGATTGATACATAAAAAAACCATATAATGATATCAATAAAAAGAGGCGTAAATCTTAATTTCTTAACTAAAATTTCAGTCTAATTGCGCAGTAATATTAGGTACAATATCCGTTTTCCGGCTTAGCGACTTGGGAGAGTATGTAACACCCTCACGGACTGATTGTCCAACAACAGCTTCAGCGATTTCTTTGGCACCTTCGCCATTAATAAATAAAGTAAGAACCCTGCTTGATGTAAGTCTTATCTGTATCGGTGTAATCAGGATTAGGAATAAGTACATCTATCAAGCCAAAAATCATCTGACGGCCTTTCTGTTGGATAACCTCAGGCATCACAGCCAGCATGCGGATAATCATATCCTCCACTTCTGTTTGTTTGCAAGTAATATTGCCAATACCAAATAAATGACCATTCACGTCATAATCCTTGTAGTCTGACAAGAAAACCTGTACATCCGTCATTCCCTCATAATCGTAAGCAGCATTTGCCATTTCTTTGCTTATCTTATCGGCCTCCTCAATTAACCCCAATTGAGTGGCAAGAGCCTCCCAAGCTAAAGAATCGTCCTTACACGTGTTGGATTTCTACAGATTGTTAGTGTCTGACAGAATCCCAGCCAACATAATTTTTGCTGCCTCATCATCAATTGGCACTCCCAATTCATTGTAACAAGCATATATAATAGTGTTGGTAGAACCCACCATAAGCCTACGTACAAATGGGACATCGTCGTCTTTAATACTACCCTCAGTATGATGATCTATTTTCTGAAGAATTATGGCATCCTCAGCATCATCAACACATTGGACATATTCGGAATGATCAGTCACAATAAGTCGAGTACCTGGTTTAACAGATGTTTTCAATGCAGGTAACTCAAACCCAAATTTCTTAGAAACATATTCAGTTTCACGATTTACAGGGCTCGATACTTTTGCCACACATTTGTAGCCCAAAGAGCGCATCAACTTAGCATATGCTAAAGCAGATGTAACAGCATCCACATCAGGAGTCTTATGCCCATATACATAGCACGAATCTGTGCCCCAATCAAGCGATTCCAGTGTGGCGCGATACTCAGCGCCCTGCTCAGTATTCGTTTTTACATCTTCATTTGAGCAACATGTTGCAACAATTCCTATCAAGCAACAAAAAAAGAAAGAGAACGCAAACGGACATATTTTTTTCTCTGAGCAATTTACATAAATATAAGCATAAAGAAACATACAATGTGCAAATATAATCATATTTTTTAAAAAACATGAAAAACTTTTGTACTGACGCATTCTTTCATTAATTTTGCACCCTACATTTAAAAGAACATTAAATAAAATGGAAAACAAGTTTATAACGGTTGCCTACAAGCTCTATACCATTGAGGATGGCGACAGAGATTTTGCAGAAGAGGCTACTGCAGAAAAGCCTTTTGAGTTTATTTCAGGATTGGGCTTTACACTACCTCTATTTGAGGAAAAAGTAAAAGATTTACAGACTGGAGAAACATTTGATTTTGTGATTGGGAAAGAAGATGCTTATGGCATATATGACGAAAGGCGAATTGTTTCTCTGCCTAAGTCCACTTTTGAAATTGACGGAAAGTTTGATGACGAACACATTGTAGAAGGTGCCATCATTCCCCTGATGAATGCAGAAGGCCAACATTTCAATGCTAGCGTAAGCAGCATCACCGAAAAAGAAGTGACCGTTGACCTCAACCATCCTTTGGCTGGTTGCGATTTGCATTTCACTGGATCAATTATTGAAAACCGTCCCGCAACCAACGAAGAAATGGCTGCTATAACCAAGGTGATGAGTGGAGAAGGAGGATGCAGCTGTGACTGCGACCACTGTGGTGGCGGTTGCGGTGACGAAAGCTGCGGTCACGAAGGTTGTGGAAATTGCGGTAACTAATGTTTACTTGTCATAATCTGCAGAACGAGACGATCAGTCTCGTTCATGCCTTGTGCTCCAATTTCAGTAAGGTTGTGAATGCTATTATCCACATCACCTTCAATAATACCCTCCAAACTGGTGACACAACGGTTTTCCATCGCCATCACGGCAGAAAGGACAGCCGTTGAAACCCCTGTAGTAACTTTCAATGCACAACTGGGTTTTGCACCATCACATATCATACCCGTTAAATTAGCTATCATATTTTTAACCGCAAAGGTTATCTGTTCGTAAGTCCCCCCCATCAAGTACGTTATACCACAACTTGAGCCAGTAGAGGCTACTACACAACCACAAAGAGCTGATAATCGGCCTAGACTCTGTTTGATATAGATAACGGCTAAATGGCTTAGCATCAAAGCACGAATCAGTTCCTCCTCGCTCTTTCCTGTTTCTTCGGCATAAATGAGTACAGGATTGGTACATGAAATACCTTGATTACCACTCCCAGAATTGCTCATTACAGGTATCATTGCACCCCCCATGCGAGCATCACAAGCGCCTGATGTATAAGCAAGAATCTTAGTAAAAATACTATTCCCCATCAGACTTTCTTCAATGGGGCCTTGCAGCATTCTTCCCAGCCCATGACCATAATTGCCTTTAAAAGAAAACTCAGCAGCCTGCTTATTCAATCGAGCTGCATCCAGAATAAAACGAATCTCGTCCAAAGGAGCAGTCATCGCGAAATCATATACTTTACGGAAATTTAAATCCAGCTCTTCCCCACCCCCTTCCTCATAATTAGATTTTCGACGATCAAGCTCTACAACACCATCTTTCTCTAAATAAACAAATCGAGTATGACCACCTGCTATAATAGCAATAGACTTTTTATTTTTCGCACAGCAGTTTACCTCTATATATAATTTATCAGCGATTTCGTCTTTCAGTTCGATATTGATGCGCTTTTCATCAATATATTGCTTCCCATTTTCCACCGCATCTGGTGTACAGTCGCGCAACACTTCCAACTGATATTCAGATTTACCTATCAATGCACCCAAAGCTACTGCAATAGGCAAGCCTATCATACCTGTACCTGGAATACCAACACCCATTGCATTTTTTAGGATATTAGCACTCAGCAACACATCAATATGTTCAGGAAGCATATCCAACAGCTCGGTAGCTTTAGCCACACATAGTGCTACTGCGATTGGCTCAGTACACCCAATAGCAGTAACAACTTCCCTTTGAATCAACTTGATAATTTGCTGTCTTTCTTCTAAAGTCAATGGCTCAGTCATAGCATATTCATATAAGTAATAGCAAAAGTAAGAAAAAAAATATTGAATATGCGAAAAAATGTCTATCTTTAGACATTCAAACTATGTTTATATTATGAGCAACACTTTTGGAAACATTTTCAAACTGACCACTTTTGGGGAATCGCATGGTCCAACCATTGGTGGAGTTATAGACGGGATGCCTGCCGGTGTGGATATCGATTTGGAATTCATTCAACAGGAACTGGCTCGCCGAAGGCCCGGTCAATCGGCTCTTACTACATCCAGGCAAGAACCTGATGAGGTAGAGTTATTATCAGGTGTGTTTGAAGGTATATCTACTGGCACTCCCATAGGTTTTTTGGTAAAAAACACCAACCAACATAGCAATGATTATGACAACCTGCGTGATCTATACCGCCCCTCACATGCCGACTTTACCTACCAAATGAAATATGGTATCCGTGACCATCGAGGTGGTGGACGTTCCTCAGCTCGTGAAACTATTGCCCGCGTGGTAGGCGGTGCATTTGCCAAATTGGTCTTGCAACCATTGGGTATCAGCATCACTGCTTTTACTCAGCAAGTAGGAAATATCAGTTTAGACAAAGCATACATTGATTATGATTTTAACCAGATAGAAAACAATCCCGTTAGATGCCCTGACCCCATGAAAGCAGCAGAAATGGAAGCATTTATCAAAGAGGTCAAAGCCGAAGGCGACACTATTGGTGGAGTTATCCAGTGTGTAATAAAAGGTTGCCCAATTGGTTTGGGAGAGCCCGTGTTTGGCAAGCTACATGCAGCTTTAGCTAGTGCCATGATGAGCATCAATGCTGCCAAAGGTTTTGAATACGGAGAAGGATTTCAAGGATTGGGTATGAGAGGTTCTGAGCAGAACGACATTTTTTATAGAAGCGGGGACAAAATTGTTACTAGTTCCAACCATTCAGGAGGGATACAAGGTGGTATCAGCAATGGTCAGGATATTTACTTCCGGGTGGCATTTAAGCCTGTAGCCACTTTGCTCACTGAGCAACCCACGGTTGACAAAGATGGCAATGACACCATAGTAATGGCACGTGGACGCCATGACCCCTGTGTATTGCCCCGTGCAGTACCTATCGTCGAGGCGATGGCTGCTATGACTATACTCGATTATTATTTACTCAACAAAACAACCAAGCTATGATAAAAAAATACATCCAAGAGAACGAATCTCACATGTTAGATGAACTCTTTAGTTTAATTCGCATTCCAAGCATCAGCTCAGAATCGGCGCATAAAGACGATATGATGAACTGTGCAAAGCTGTGGGTAAAGTTGCTTATGGCAGCTGGTGCAGATAAGGCTGAAGTGATGCCAACGGACGGCAATCCTATGGTGTATGCAGAAAAAATAGTCAATCCTGAGGCTAAGACCGTATTAATTTATGGTCATTACGATGTAATGCCTGTTGAACCACTGAATTTATGGAAGACCGATCCATTTGATCCCGTAATCAAAGATGACATTATATGGGCTCGTGGTGCTGACGATGACAAAGGCCAAAGTTTCATACAAGTAAAAGCTTTTGAATATTTGGTAAAAAATGGCCAGCTGAAACACAATATAAAATTTATCTTAGAAGGAGAGGAAGAAATTGGTTCACCCAGTTTAGAGGCTTTTTGCGAGCAACACAAGAAATTGCTAAAATCTGACATCATTCTGGTATCCGACACCTCGATGTTAGGCAAAGATCTGCCATCTCTAACTACAGGTTTACGAGGTTTGTCTTATTGGGAAGTAGAAGTTACAGGTCCCAACCGCGATTTGCACAGTGGTCATTTTGGAGGTGCCGTAGCTAATCCCATCAATGTACTTTGCAAACTCATAGCACAGATGACCGATAAAGACGGCCGCATCACCGTGCCTCATTTTTACGACGATGTAGAAGAGGTGCCAGCCGAAGAGCGTGCTATGATAGCGCATATTCCTTTTGATTTAGAGAAATACAAACAAGCCATTGATATTGAGGATGTTTGTGGAGAAAAAGGCTACAGTACTTTGGAACGAAATAGTTGCCGTCCATCGTTCGACGTATGCGGCATCTGGGGCGGCTATACGGGTGAAGGAGCCAAGACCGTTATCCCCAGTAAGGCTTATGCTAAAATTTCTACCCGCTTAGTACCCCATCAAGACAACGAGAAAATTGGTCAGCTTATGATGGACTATCTACAGCAAATTGCCCCCAAGAGTGTAAAGGTAAAAGTAGAGTACTTACATGGTGGTGAGAGCTATGTATGTCCTATTTCCTTACCTGCTTACAAAGCTGCAGAGAAAGGCTTTGAAAAGGCATTTGGGAAAAAGCCTTTAGCAATGCGCCGTGGAGGCAGCATCCCAATTATAGCGACCTTCGAAAAGATATTAGGTATAAAGACTGTACTCATGGGCTTTGGCCTGGAGAGCAATGCCATTCATAGTCCTAACGAAAACTTCCCACTGGAGATATTCCGTAAAGGCATTGAGGCTGTAGTAGAATTCCACTTGAATTACAAAGACTGATTCCTTGATTCCCTTATAAAGGTATACTTTGTAAATATGCCCTCTAAAAGTTTTTACTAACTTTTGAGGGCATATTATTTATAATTTGTCTCCTTTATTTTTTTACCTGAAACGGCAAACGGAACGTGCAACCAGACTTCCAATCAGAACATCCATAGGCAGTATTACCTTTGATGATATGGCCTTTACCACAAACAGGGCAAGGTTTACCAATAATGCTGTCGTTTGCTTCCAACTGATCATTGGATACTTTGCTTGTAGAAGTATGATCTCCCGATGCCGTAACAGTGCTTGGTGAACGGCGTATTTTACCGGTTCCTTTCCCTGCCTTTGTAGCTGACTGCTTATTAGCCTTCTTCTTTTTCTTCTCATCAACAGGATTCAGTACAGTAATACGACGATTGGAATTGTCTGAAAGTACAGCATTAACTATTTCAGAAACCATCTGTTTCAGTTCACCAAGGAACTGACCAGCTTGATAGGTTTTCTTCTCAATCTCACGTAATTTTTTTTCCCACAAGCCTGTAAGCTCTGCACTTTTTAATAAATCTTCATGAATAAGACCTATCAGCTCAATACCAGTAGGCGTAGCTACCAAATTTTTTCTCTCTTTGCGAATATAATTCCTCTTAAATAGTGTCTCAATTATAGCCGCACGAGTAGAAGGACGTCCAATACCATTTTCTTTCAAAGCATCGCGTAATTCGTCATTATCCACTAGTTTGCCTGCTGTTTCCATTGCACGAAGCAATGTAGCTTCCGTATATGGTCTAGGCGGTTGAGTCCACTTCTCTTGTAATTCTGGAATATGTGGGCCTTGCTCCCCTTTCACAAATGAAGAAATTGTCCCAAATGGGTTTGGCTGTTCATTGGGAACATCCTGATCATCATTATCATTTACCAGTTTTCCATTCTCAACTCTCTCAAACACTACCCTCCATCCAGGATCTAACACCTGTCGTCCACTCGTTTTGAAAAGGATATCCTTTACTTTACCCTCTACTGTGGTAGTACTTATTTTACATTCTGGATAGAAAACAGCTATAAAATGACGAGCTACCATATCGAACACTTTTTTCTCTTGGTCTGTAAGACTGACAGGAGGTTGACCAGTAGGAATAATGGCATGGTGGTCGGTCACTTTGGAATTGTCGAACACTTTCTTACTTTTAGGTAATTTCGGATTGGCTACAGACCATTTACCATTAACCGATTTTCCAACTAAAGGTTCTATAAGGTTCTCATATCCTCTCAATCCCTTTAAGATATTCGGACATTTGGGATATATATCGTCACTCAAAAAAGTAGTATCCACACGTGGGTAAGTAGTCACCTTTTTCTCATACAAACTTTGAATGAGTTTCAAGGTATCATCAGCACTAAAGCCATACTTTTTGTTACAATCCACCTGAAGAGAGGTAAGATCATAGAGACGTGGAGGAAACTCCTTGCCTTGTTTTTTTGTAACTCCTATTACTTCGAATGGTAAATCTTTAATACGTCCCACTAATGCCAAACCTTCAGTCTCATTGGCAATTGGCTCCATACCAGGATTATCAATCGTTGAAATATCTATCTCCTCTTTATCGCCTTTTTTATTCTTTTCAGCCTCTGCTATCAATTCTTCATCACTTTTCTTCACGACGGCATTAAACAACGTATCACGATAGTTGGTTTTCAATTCCCAATACTGTCGAGGCACAAAGTTCTCAATTTCTTGCTGCCGGTTCACGATCAGTGCCAACGTAGGTGTCTGCACCCGACCAATGCTCAACACTTGTCTGTTCTGACCATATTTAATCGTATAAAGTCTAGTTGCATTCATGCCCAATAGCCAATCGCCAATGGCACGGCTCAAGCCTGCTTCATACAGAGACTGATAGTCGGCAGCATCATGTAAATGATTAAAACCCTCACGAATAGATTCCTCTGTCAACGACGATATCCACAATCGTTTAACCGGGCATTGAGCTCTGGCCTTTTGCATCACCCAACGTTGTATCAATTCGCCTTCTTGGCCTGCATCACCACAATTAATAATCATCTCGGCCTTTTGCATCAGTCCTTCAATAATATGGAACTGCTTTTCGTAGGTATCATTAGAAATTAGTTTTATGCCAAACCTAGGAGGTACCATTGGCAACGCACCCAGACTCCATGATTTCCAAGCATCGGTATAATCTTGCGGTTCCTTTAGGGTACAAAGATGGCCAAAGGTCCAAGTCACCTGATATCCATTCCCCTCTATATACCCATCTTTTCTGTCACTTGCTCCTAATACTTGAGCAATATCTCTAGCCACTGACGGTTTTTCTGCTATGCAAACTATCATATCCTTATTACTTTTGCTGTGCAAAGATACAAAAAAACCTATAAGCGATTGTATGAATTGAGCGTTTTCTATATATTTGCATCATCTTCGTATAGTAGAGTAAAACAATACATAAAAATATGACTAATACAATAAAAAGATTGGCTTTTAGCCTTGTGTGCGCTGTTATTTGCCTTTGCATCGATGCGCAAGATATTACACGTGAATGGGTGGAGCAGAATTACACCAAACGTGAAGTAATGATACCCATGAGAGATGGCGTTAAACTATTTACTGCCATCTACGAGCCTATTGGAGCAACCAAGCTCACCCCTATTATTATGCAGCGAACACCTTATCAAGCTTCTCCCTATGGCGAGGGCTACAGCTATAACCTTTGGAGCAAATTGCGTAATTACGTTAGACAACGTTATGTAGTTGTACTACAAGATGTAAGAGGAAGGTGGATGAGTGAAGGAGAGTTTGTAGATGTGCGCCCCTTCAATAAAGACAAACAAGGTAAAAAAGATATTGACGAGGCCAGTGACACCTATGATACAGCCGAATGGTTGATAAACAACGTTAAGAGCAATGGCAACATTGGCGTATTAGGTACCTCCTACCCGGGATTTTATGCCACTATGGCTGCTTTGAGCAACCATCCTGCCATCAAGGCTGTGGCACCACAAGCACCTGTAACCGACTGGTGGATGGGCGATGACTATCATCATCATGGTGTATTGATGATCACTGACATGCTAGACTTTGTGGCTCAATCTTTTGGCCGTCCTCGCCCGCTACCCACTAAGAAACAAACTCGCATGAAACCTTTTTATCTGGATGATGAATACTCATTCTTCTTGCGTCAGAAAACACTGACCAACCTCACGAAACTGGCGGGCGACAGTATCGCTTTCTGGAAAGACCTGATGGCGCATCCCGATTACGATGATTTCTGGCAAGCACGCGATGTTCGTAGACATCTCAAAAATGTAAAACCGGCGATTTTAGTGACTGGTGGTTTGTTTGATGCCGAAGATAGTTATGGTACTTGGGGCGTATATAAGGCGTTGAAACAACTTAGTCCGCAAACTGAAACACAATTTATCATAGGTCCCTGGTTCCACGGAGCTTGGGAGCGCGACAGAGGTAATCACTTAGGCGATATTTATTTTGGTGCCAACACCTCCGACTATTACTTGCACGAAGTAGAGTATAATTTCTTCCAATACTATTTGAACGGAGAAGGACAACAGCCTGATTTAGACAATCACATTTATATGTTTATCTCTGGAGCTAATAAATGGCAAAAATTTAACCAATGGCCCCCCAAGAATAGTGAACCAGTAAATCTCTTTTTGCAAGCCAACGGTCATATTACAGAGGAAGCCCCTCAAAAATCCAATTCGTTCAGTGAATACACTTCTGATCCCAATCATCCTGTGCCTTATACTGATGTTATAGCCAAGAAAAGAGCACGTGAATATATGACACACGATCAACGTTTTGCTGAACGCCGTCCAGATGTACTGACATTCCGCAGCGATGTACTGACAGAAGACGTAACTCTTACAGGTGAGATTATGGCAGATTTACAAGTAGCCATTAGTACAACTGATGCAGATTTTGTTGTGAAAGTAATTGATGAGTTCCCTGAAGATTTCAAATACACCAAGGAGATAGAAGATAAATTCAATGGTGGTAAGCCAATTCCTGCAGTCATGGGCAACTATCAGATGTTGGTACGTGGTGAAGTTATGAGGGGTAGATACCGTAACAGTTTTGAACATCCTGAAGGATTCAAACCTGGAAAGATTACCCAAGTAAAGTTTGCCCTACCTGACATTGCCCATTGCTTCCAAAAAGGTCATCGCATTATAATACAGGTGCAAAGTACTTGGTTCCCTTTGAACGACCTCAATCCGCAACAATTCATCGATATCACCAGTGCCAATGAACAGGATTTCATCAAGTCAGATATTAAAATCTTCCATGAAAAAGGTCATCCCTCAAAGATTACAGTGAATAGATTAAAATAATTTTGATAATTCAAAACCATTGTTTATTTTTGTATGATAATCGTTTGTAATAAAAACTGACATATGCAAAATTACGAATTTTCTCTGGAGTTTAATCCTGACATCATCCAGCATATCTATTCCTTAATAAAGGAAGATCCTGCTTATACACCCCGCTTCTTCAGAAGTGGCATGTTGCAGATGGAACAGGCTTTGCAATCCATCAACGATACCCGTGCTATGCGTATCGGTCCGGGCATCCTCAACCAGGTGGGTGAACTTTTTCAGAAGCAATTTCCTCATTGCAAGGCTTTAGTAGTGGCTGACACAAATACATTCCCCATTGCAGGCAAACAAGTAGAAGAATCGTTAATGAAGTCAGGTGTGGTGGTTGAAGAGCATGTTATTTATGAAGGAAAGGACCTGCATGCCAACTATGACACCATGGGTATTTTGCTTGACCGTTTACATCAATTACCAGTTGAAGTGATACCTATTGCCGTTGGTACAGGCACCTTGAACGATCTTACAAAACTCGCTTCGCATTTGTCAGGAAGGCACTATATGGTAGTGCCTACAGCTGCCTCAAATGGTGGTTATACAGCCTATGGTGCTGCCATCCGCATGAACGGCATCAAGCAGTCATTCCCCTGCCCAGGTCCACAAGCCGTATTAGCTGACACAGAAATCATTATAGCAGCTCCAGTTGAGCTAAACCAATCAGGTTATGCCGACTTACTAGCTAAAATGACGGCTGGAGCAGATTGGATCCTGGCCGACTGGATGGGTATTGATCATATTAACGAAAAGGCATGGAAGATGAGTCAAAATGGATATCATGAGACCATGCTGTCTGTGGAAAGAATTATGGCAGGTGAAGCCATTGACGAACGCAAGAACATTGAAAAAATGATGGAAGGCTTGTTGCTTAGCGGATTGGCCATGCAAGTGGTGAAGAGCGACCTTCCTTCATCAGGAGCGGAACATCAGCTTACTGGCATTTGGGAAATGGAGCGTGCAGTAAGTGGTAAAGATAAGATTCCTCATGGCAAGTTGTTAAGCATTGCCTTGTTGGCTATAACAGCCGTATATAATAAACTGTTGGCTTTTCCTCTTGACGAGGAACTCGATGTGAAGAAATGTGTAAAAGAATGGCCTACTTTAGAAGTATATGAAAGAAAGGCTCATGAGGCTTTGAGCAAAGTTGGCCTACAAAAATTGGGCATGCAAGTGGCCATGTCAAATTATGTGACACCAGAAAAACTTAGCATCGAACTGCAGCAATTGAAAGAATACTGGCCCGAAGTAAAAGATCGTTTAGCACAGCAAATTATTCCTGTTAGACAGCTTTACGATATTTTGAAACTGGGTCGTATGCCTACTCGCCCAATCGAAGTTGGCATCAGTTGGGAACACGTGCGACAGACACTGGACTGTGTGCCTTACCTGAGCAAACGATTCAATGTCATGAATTTGGTATCCCGTACAGGGTACCTCACTCCTTGGTTGGACGATTTGTTCATTAAAACAAAGAAATTTGAAACACTTTGACACCTAAACACATCATGAAAAGCTATAGGAGAATCTGGCAAATTATCATAGCATTTGCTTTAATAATGGCGAATGGTGAATGGTTAACAGCCAACGGACAAAAGGTGATATGCCATCGTGGCTTCTGGGACACTCCCGGCTCTGCTCAAAATTCTATTGCAGCGTTGGTGAAGGCCGACTCAATAGGTGCCTATGGCTCCGAATTTGATGTATGGATGACTGCCGATGGTGAGCTGGTAGTAAACCACGACAAAGTGTATAAAGGTTTCAACATGGAAACTTCTACCTTCGAACAAGTCAGGACAATACACTTAGACAATGGTGAAAAGCTCCCTACACTTGATGAATACCTAACCAAGGGAAAAGAGCTCAAAATTAGGTTGGTATTAGAGATGAAATCGCTCAGCGACTTCAACCGAGAAGATGAATGCGTAGCCAAGATTGTACGAAAGCTCAAACATTATGATTTGCTGGATCGCACCGACATCATCGCCTTCAGTATCAATGCTTGCTTGGCTTTTAAGAAATTATTACCTGACACCAAAATTTATTACCTTGACAATGACTATACACCTTGTAAGTTAAAGTCATTGGGGTTCGCTGGGCTCGATTATGAACAGAACGTCATGAAGCAGCACTCAGCCTGGACGCAAGAGGCTCACGATCTCGGGTTAGAAGTGAATGTATGGACAGTGAACGATAACGAAGCCCTGCAGTATTTCATCAACCAAGGTGTTGATTATATTACCACTAATAAACCAGTAGAATTACAAAATCTTTTGAAGAAGAAATAAGTATGTACAAGAGAATATTATTAAAATTAAGTGGCGAAAGCCTGATGGGTGCCAAAGGTTATGGCATCGATGAGAAGCGTTTGGCTGAATATGCGGAACAAATCAAGGAAATACACGAAATGGGTGTACAGATAGGCATTGTGATAGGAGGTGGCAATATTTTCCGCGGACTGAGTGGTGCTTCCAAGGGTTTCGACCGTGTGAAAGGAGACCAAATGGGAATGTTAGCAACAGCCATTAATTCTTTGGCACTAAGCAGTGCTTTGACTGCCATTGGTGTAAAAGCCAGAGTATTAACAGCTATCCGCATGGAACCTATTGGCGAGTTTTACACCAAATGGCGTGCCATAGAGTGCATGGAAGCAGGTGAAGTTTGTGTCTTTGCATGCGGCACTGGTTCTCCCTATTTTACAACCGACACAGGTTCCAGCCTGCGAGGCATTGAGATTGAAGCCGATGTCATGTTTAAGGGTACCCGTGTAGATGGCGTTTATACTGCTGACCCTGAGAAAGATCCCACCGCCACTAAATTTGACGAAATCTCTTACGATGAGGTGCTAGCTCGTGGCTTGAAGGTCATGGACCTCTCAGCAATCTGCATGTGCAAGGATAATGGTCTGCCTATCGTAGTGTTCAATATGGATGTAGTAGGCAACCTTAAGAAAGTTATCAACAACGAGGGAATTGGCACTTTAGTACATCCTTGAAAAGAGAATTAATTAAGTAATAACCAGATTGTTGATTTTACTTTGGCAAAACTTCTGTAAAAGGAGTAGTCAAAAGTATCTGATTAACGGTCAATAATAGAGAAACATGAAAGACGTTAAAACAGTAGTGGCCGAAGCTCAAGAAGCCATGAGCATGGCCGTAGAGTATTTGGAAGATGCTTTGGCTCATATCCGTGCTGGCAAAGCAGATGTACGTTTGTTGGATGGCATCAAGGTAAACTCCTATGGTTCTATGCAACCCATTCAAAATTGCGCATCCGTCACCACACCCGACGCACGTAGCATCGCTATCAAGCCTTGGGATAAGAACATGTTCCGTGTCATTGAAAAAGCCATTATCGACTCTAACTTGGGCATCATGCCAGAGAATAATGGTGAAGTTATTCGATTAGGCATTCCTCCTCTTACTGAAGAGCGTCGTGTGCAACTTGCCAAGCAGTGCAAAGGCGAAGCAGAGAATGCCAAGATGAGTATACGTAATTCACGACGCGATGGCATCGACGACCTAAAAAAATCTGTTAAGGAAGGTCTGTCAGAAGACTTCCAGAAAGATGGTGAAGAAGAGCTGAAAAAACTGCATGATAAGTACATCAAGCAAGTTGATGAAGTACTGGCTGTGAAGAATAAAGAAATCATGACAGTATAATTTTGCGAGGACTTGTTGTTAAAAATACAGGAAGCTGGTACCTCGTCAAGACAGACGAGGGACCAGTTATTGAATGCAAGATAAAAGGCAACTTCCGTCTGAAAGGCATCCGTAGTACCAACCCGGTAGCTGTGGGGGATTGGGTGCGCATTATCCTTAACCCTGAAGGAACTGCAATGATTTCTGAGATAGAAGACCGTAGAAACTACATCATCCGCAAGGCATCCAACCTATCCAAACAAAGCCACATCATTGCTGCCAATATTGACCAGGCTTTTCTACTCATTACAGTAAGTCATCCTGAGACCAACACCATTTTCATCGACCGTTTCTTGGCCACGGCTGAGGCTTATAGAGTACCAGTAAGCCTCCTCATCAATAAGATTGATCTCTATAACGAAGACGAGACCAATTATATGAATGCTCTCATCCATCTCTACACCACTATCGGTTATCACTGTTATCCTATGTCCATTAAAGCTGGCGAAGGTATTGACATGGTAAAAAAGCAATTAAAAGGCAAGGTAACCTTGCTCTCAGGCAATTCTGGTGTGGGCAAATCATCGCTCATCAACCTGCTATTGCCTGAACTGAATATCAAAGCAAAAACCGCTGAAATTTCTACTGCCCATCTGAAAGGTATGCACACCACCACTTTCAGCGAGATGTATGTATTACCTGAAGGTGGGTATCTGATAGACACTCCAGGAATCAAAGGCTTTGGCACCTTCGACATGGGAATAGAAGAAATAAGCCATTATTTTCCAGAAATCTTCCACACTTCAGTCAACTGCAAGTACAGCAACTGCACGCATACACACGAGCCTGGCTGTGCTGTATTAGAAGCTGTAGAACAACACCGCATCAGTCAAAGTCGTTATGCTTCATACCTTAGTATGCTTGAGGACAAAGACGAAAAGAAATATAGAGAAGCATATTAAAGCAACATCATACCATAATCTTTACATAGACTAATGTATAGTGACTTGCGTTGCTCCAAAACCATATTCTTGGAAACTGGCATCTTGCCATTTACAACGGCTATATTTTCGTTTGAGCTCATCGAGCAGTGCCTTACGCAGCACACCTTCCCCTTTACCATGAATGAACACAATACGCTTGCCAGGCTGATGCTTATATTGTTCCATTACCTCTACAAATTTCTTAAGCTGATACTGCAACATATCGCTATTACTCAGCCCATGGGTATTGTCTAGCAATGCATTAATGTGTAAATCTACTTCAAGAATGGCATTACGGTCTTCTTTTTTTTGCACAAACTTACGAGCAGGTTGTACGTCTTTTTTTTGAATCAAGGCTGTCTTTACCTCTTCTGCTGTAACATACAACTGCTTGGCTGGTTGATCGTTTCTAACTATGTCATACAACAAAGCAGGGTCCTCAAAGAAATCATTTTCCTGGAAGGTGTGAAGTTTATAGAACTTCACTACATCAATGCGAAGCTCAACACTGACCGCAGGTTTCATGGCAAAAGGCTTGCCTTCTTTGAAAGCAATACACTGCACTACCACTCGTTCTAAGTCGTTAAGTTGTGATTTTTCAAACTCTTCGATAAAGAGTTTGGTGTTAGGTTCTATTAAACCTTGTGATCGCACAATACACGATTGATTCTCCAGATTAGCATATAAATAATATAGATAGTAGTTGCTATCGTTCACCAAATAGGTTTCAAAAGGTGTAGTAGTTACTTGCTTAATATCAACAGGTACATAGGCAAGGTAGCAATTCAACACATCGCCACCTTTTGTCTCGGGCTGAACAATGACAGTAGTACTAGGAGTGTTCTTACCTCTATAGGGGGCTGCAACATCAGATTTGGCATGAGATGTATCCTCCACCTTTGGGGCTTTCTGTTGGGATATGGGAATATTGTATTCATCTGTTTCGATAACCACAAGCTCCCTGATCTGCATAGGAATTTCAAAACCATCGGCATCTTCTACCAGGGCAATGTCTTTGCCACGAAAACCTACTACTCTACCGCCTCCTACTTCTGAGAGGAAGCGCACTTTATCACCTATCTTCATTGTTTTATATTAAATATATTAAAGAAAGGGCGTAAGATCCAAAAACTTACGCCCTACTAACTATTTCTTATTCATACTTGAACGCCATATAAGAGTGAGGTTTTACTGTCATAGCAAATTTGCTCGTTTCTTTAGGCGTATATTTAATCATGATATTCTCAGCTTTGGCATTGATTACGGTGCCGTCTTCCAGATTTGTGAACTTCTTAAACTTGGTATCACCCACGAGTTTGATGTCAACTGGCTCATCGTTGAAATTCTCCACAATCAAAGTATTATTATCATACATGAAAAGACTAACCTTTGATGGACCTTCCATGTAGAAGTCCATATCCTGACTCATGGTACGGCGAATTTCATTCAACGCTGCTTCTGGATAGTCATACAGGTTACCCTTATCATCAGGAATTGTCAACACATATAAATATGCGCCAGAATACAAGGCCTTATGCAAAATAGGATAGCCTGACACGCCACCGCTCAATGGGCGACCTGCACTGATAATCTCCCAACTATCATTAGTCTGATACAATACTTGTGGGATAATCATTTCGCGTTTACTTTTACCAAATCTGCCAAAGTCGTTTACTATGGCCTTAAGGTCAGAGCAACGCAACTCGCACACTTCAGCAATCTTCTCAGGAATGGCCTTCAGCAATCCAGAAGTGATGATAACATCATGACCTCCCTGAATTTGCTTTTTGATTTTGGTCATGATATCAGGATCGCCAGCAGCTTGTTCAGTTAAAAGGACAATATTCTGGTCGGTAGCAAATGTAGGATACATATCCATTGGCAAACCAATCATACCAAGATAGTTCTGCAAGAAATCTTCTCCCAAAGCATGGAAAGGTTTGTATGACTTAATACCTATTGGGTTGCCCAACTTACCACATAATTCATCAGCCTTACGAAGCACTACATCGGCAATGCGCGCCATAGTAGAAGGAGTGATGGTCTTACCATTCTTCACGAATGGAGCCTTCATCTCATCATAGTCCCAGCTAGTGCCATAGCCCTGCCATGAACCACGAAACTGCTCATTCAGAGGAACACCGATTAATTGGTTGTAAGCAAAAAGCATAACATCACGACCTTTGGCTATCGCTGTCAGGTGCAGTTGCTCTGCATAGCGGTCCATACTCATATTGATACCACCTGAGTCAACCCATCCACCACCGTTGTAACCTGGACGCAAGTTCTCGAAGTAGCGCATAATGTTATAGCTAAGGTAATTCTGTAAATGCTGGTCGCTACCAGGATCACGAGTTTCGGTACCAGTCCACACACCATCAAAAATAAATGGTCCGTCTTCAAGATTGAAGCCCAAGCCCTGGAAATGATCGTACCAGTTAGGGTATTTAATAATCACCTTCACGTTGGGGTTCACTGCCTTTGCTGGGCCTACCACCAAGTTACGGCCAGCCTCATTCATCAGCTTCAGACGATATTCTGTCCAAGTCATGTTGCCTTTAGCAGCAATTTCAACTGGACTCTTACAACTTGTAAAGAAGAAGTCATCAAGTAAGAATTCATCAAAATGACGGGCAGTGATTTCAGCAATATTCTGCACAATCTTCCGGTGCTCTGGGTCAGAATAGCAGAAAGTCTCAAAATCGTTGCTCTCGTTAATCGTATAAGTAATACCACCAGCAACCTCCAATCCCTGCTTCAAAAAGAAGTTCTTAGCTTTTTCAATAGTAGCATCATCAACAATCAGCAAATCACGATGTGTTTCCAAATAAATTTTATCCACATCCAACTGATCAGAAATTGTTTTCCAAGTAGACTCTAGCCACTGCGTGTCTTTCATCTTATCTACCTCATACGCTCTTACATACACAGAAACTTTGAAGTTGCGGTGCTTAGCCTCTACCATGCTTACTGTAAAGAAGCACGCAAATAAACAGAGGCATACTTTCCAAAAAAAAAGTTTTCCCATGATAAATTTTTTTAGTTTGACTTCATATTAATTAAAATGTCCATTTGGCAGCTAATGATGGAACAACATAGAATTTATCGTTGTCGCCATTTTTATTGAATACAAAATTGTTACTCACCTCAATTTCTGTTCCAAGGCTCAGGTTAACGCCATCCATTCCCTTTAAAGTGTTAAGATTTACCCAGAACTGTGGCTGACTAAGCAATATGAGTTTACCTTTCACATCGGGATCATACCACACATCGCAGAAACCCGAGAGTGTAAGCAATCCATTAGAAAAATTGAGTCCCCACACAGCGGTTGCCTGTACACTGGAAAAAGCTTTTCGGCCCATGCCCTTGAAATATTGTTTATACAGGGCCTGTAAAGAGAAGGTCTTGGTGTAATCAGCGCTTGCCCAGTTCCAGGCACCACCCAACAGCAATGCATGTTGGAAACGTGAGGCAATAGCGGTATGCTCAATGCTGGTAGCGCCACCATTATATTCTATATGGGCAGCCCAACGATTATTTTTCGCGATACTGAACTCACGGGAAAATTCCCAATATGCTCCAGCTATACCATCCGTAAAATAGGTGAGGTCAATAAAGAAGAAATTTGAGCCCCACTTATCTTTTTTAAACATTTCAACAGTAGTAGTTACATTAGGACGACTGGATAAGTCACCATAGAAGGTGTGACCAAGATCGTACAGAAACTGAACATTCTGACCGTTAACAGCATTACCTGCAGTCAACAACAGCATCATTAATATAAAACCAAATTTTTTCATATATATTTTTATTTATCAATTACAACAAAGGAGCTGCATATTTCAACATAAAGAAAAGTGCCAATACATAAATTACCCATGATAATTCTTTACCCTTGCCAGTGAATAACTTTACTATCACATAAGAAAGCATACCTAGTACGATACCTTCTGAGATACTCCCCGTAAACGGCATCATGATGATGGTAACGAAAGAAGGCAATGCCTCCGACATATCCTGGAAATCAAGCTTGGTAATGGGCCTAATCATCATTACGCCTACAAGTACCAAGGCACTTGTAGTAGCTGCCGATGGTATCACTAAGAACAAAGGTGAGAAGAACAAGGCCAAAATGAAAAGCATGGCTGCCGAGAAGGCTGTCAAACCAGTACGGCCACCTTCAGCAATACCAGTAGTACTTTCCACATAAGTAGTAACAGTTGAAGTACCGCAAAGAGCACCCACTGTAGTGCCCACTGCATCGGCCATCAACGCTTTGTTTAAACCTTTAATATTACCATTCTTGTCGGCATAACCTGCACTTGTAGAGGCCCCAATCAAAGTCCCCAATGTATCAAACAAGTCCATGAACAACAAGGTGAAGACCACAATCAAGTACTCCACATCAAAATTCAGGAAACGGGAGAAATCAAACTGCAACGCTACAGGACCAATGGAAGAAGGCAGACTCACCAATGTAAAATTCTCTGGTACCTGAGTAACACCAAACGGAATGCCAATCAGCGTCATTAAAATAATAGTGATGAACAAAGCACCTTTCACGTTGAGTTTCAACAAAACTGCTCCTAGCAGTACACCTCCAACAGCCACCAATTGGGTAGGCGTCCACGAAGCAAGGGCAGTCAAGGTAGATTCATTAGAAACAATTACACCACCATTCTTCAACCCGATAAAAGCTATAAAAAGGCCAATACCCACTGAAATAGCATAACGCAAATTCAACGGGATAGCATTAACAATGGCCTCTCGGACTTTCAATACCGTAAGAAGGATAAATATAACACCCTCAAACAACACGGCAGCCAAAGCCTCTTGCCAAGTATAACCCATAACAGCCACCAACGTATAGGCAAAGAAGGCATTCAAGCCCATACCTGATGCCAAGACAAAAGGCATCTTAGCATAGAACGCCATCACCAAAGTAGCCACTGCTGCAGCTATCACAGTAGCTGAGAACACAGCAGCTTTATCCATGCCGGCATCACCCAAGATCAAGGGATTTACGGCTAAAATATAACTCATAGTAAGGAAGGTGGTCAAACCTGCCAACAGCTCAATCCTCACTTTGTGTTGAGCTGGATCAAAGCCCAAACATTTTAATAATCTATATTTCATTATAATCAGTCAGTTTTTTGTTTTGGGAGAATTAAATTCAGCACTAATCCGGTTAGAGCAGCAAGACCAATGCCTGAGAGAGAGAAGGAACCTGCGGTTAACACAGCGCCACCAATACCAGTGGTAAGTATAATACTAGCAATAATCACATTGCGAGTAACGCCGAAATCTACTTTATTACGCATAAGATTCTGCACACCAACAGAGGCGATAGAACCAAAAAGCAACAACATAATGCCCCCCAATACGGCTTGTGGGATACTCTGAAGCAATGCATTCAATTTACCCACCACAGAGAATATCAGTGCCGTAACAGCAGCAATGCGAATCACTTGTGGATTGGTGATACGCGTAATCTGTACAGCACCTGTCACCTCACTATAAGTGGTAACAGGAGGACCACCCAGCAGAGAAGCTGCTAAGCAAGCCAAGCCATCACCCAACATGGTTCGATGCAAACCCGGATTCTTCACGAAATCCTTGTCGGCCACAGCTCCAATAGCATAAACATCACCCACATGTTCTACAACTGCCGCCAATGCCACGGGCATCATAAAAACGAAAGGTTCCCATGAGAAAGCAGGCAATTGAGGATGACGGATGTTTTGCGGCAAAGCCAGCCAAGGAGCATCGATAACAGCTGCAAAATCTACCTCACCCATAATAACAGCTACCACAAAACCGGCAATGATGCCACAAATCACAGGCACCAACTTCACCAAACCTTTACCAAACATTAACACCACTATAGCCACAGCCAAACTGATGAGAGCCAACAGCCAATTGGTCTTTGCCATATCAACAGCAGTTCCACTAAGGGAAAGACCAATAAGCATGATGACAGGGCCAATCACAACAGGTGGGAAAAGTCGGTCAAGCAGCTTTATACCTTTCCACTTGATTAATCCTGCCACAAGAAAATAAACCAGGGCAACACCAGCAAAGCCTGCTAAGGTTCCTGGCATGCCCCACTGGCCAGAGGCGGCAATAATAGGAGTAATAAAGGCAAAGCTGGATCCCAAAAAGATGGGTACCATGCCCTTAGTAACTAAATGAAAGATAAGGGTGCCTATACCAGCAGAGAACAATGCTGTAGAGGGGTCAAGCCCCACCAACAATGGCACCAAAACAGTAGATCCGAAGGCTACAAACAAAAATTGTACACCTACAACTGTTTTTCGAAACGGTGTTAGTTTAAGGTCTTCCATGCAACATACAATTAAATTGTTAATGCAAATATATAGTTTTTTTGTATCTTTGCACATAAAATATAAAGAAAATATGATAGAAAGACCAAAACACATAAAAATCCAGGATTACAATTATGACTTACCCGAAAACAGGATTGCCAAATTTCCGTTGTCTGTAAGAGACCAGTCTAAATTGCTTTTATATAAAAACGGTGAAGTTAGCCAAGACATTTTCACCTCCCTGCCTCATTATATAGATAAAGGTGAGTTAATGGTATTCAATAACACCAAGGTTATACAAGCACGACTGCATTTCCGTAAGGAAACGGGTGCTTTGATAGAGGTTTTTTGTCTGGAGCCTATCGAACCGGCAGACTATGCTTTGAATTTCCAACAAACTGAGCATGCGTCATGGTTATGCCTGGTGGGCAACTTAAAGAAATGGAAGGGCGAGGTTCTTAAAAGAGAAATGATTGTTAAAGGAAGGCTCATCACACTGACAGCTGAACGTCAACAAACAGTAGGCACCAGTCATTGGGTGGATTTCCGCTGGAATAATAAGAAAATAACTTTTGCCGATATTTTGGAGGTATTTGGTGAATTACCCATCCCACCATATTTAAATAGAGAAACACAAGAGAGCGACAAAGTTACCTATCAGACCGTCTATTCAAAGATTAAAGGATCGGTAGCAGCGCCTACAGCTGGTCTTCATTTCACCCAACGGGTACTGGATGCTTTACAAGAGAAAGGAATCGATCAGGAAGAGCTGACCTTGCATGTGGGGGCAGGTACCTTCAAACCGGTCAAGAGCGAGGAGATTGAAGGACACGAGATGCATACAGAGTGGATATCTGTGAGAAAAAATACCATCGAGAGCCTTATCCATCATGGTGGCAAAGCCATTGCCGTGGGCACTACTTCAGTGCGTACCCTGGAAAGTTTATACCACATGGGCGTGAAACTAATACTGCAACCCAATGCTACCGACGAGCAACTGAAAGTGAAACAATGGCAACCTTACGAGTTACCGACTGAGGCAAAGGACATTTCATCGGTTGATGCACTGCAGGCTTTACTGGATTACATGAACCGCCTCGGACTTGACACCTTACATAGTAGCACACAAATCATCATTGTGCCGGGCTACACTTACCAGGTGGTGAAAGCCATGGTCACTAACTTCCACCAGCCTCAAAGTACTTTGCTCTTACTTGTTTCAGCTTTCGTAAACGGCGATTGGCGGAAAATTTACGATTACGCACTGAACAACAAGTTCCGTTTCTTAAGCTATGGTGATTCATCCTTTATTATTCCTTGACATGAAAGATAATCTCAACGAATTACTTCCTCTTTGCGACGAGAATGGCAACATTATAGGATCTGCTACACGCGGCGATTGTCACAATGGTAGCAGGCTGATGCATCCGGTGGTGCATCTGCACGTTTTCAACTCTAAAGGAGAGCTTTATTTACAGAAGCGACCCGACTGGAAAGACATTCAGCCGGGCAAGTGGGATACGGCTGTAGGAGGGCATGTAGATTTGGGTGAAAATATTGAGCAGGCTTTGAGAAGAGAGGTGAAAGAAGAGATCGGTATTACCAACTATACTCCAGAACGCATTAAAGTGTATGTATTTGACTCGGTGCGAGAATGCGAGCTGGTATTTGTGCACAAAACCGTTTATGATGGTGAGATTCATCCTACTACAGAATTAGATGGCGGCCGTTTCTGGAGCATCAAAGACATCAAAGCCAACATAGGAAAAGGCATTTTCACTCCCAATTTCGAACAAGAATTCCAGCAGGTTTTTGGGGTATAAAGGCAAAATTCATTAACTTAGCATTCGAAAACAGAATAATTAAGATATGAAAAGACTTCTAACATTGATAACTGCCTTAACATTTGTTATCAACATCAAGGCACAGACGGATTTTCCACTGCCCCAAATCCCTGAAACAATAACCCAACCCGAAGCTCGATTATCATACTTACTGAATCATTTTTGGGACAACTATCAGTTTACTGACACCACACAGGTGAATATAGATTTGGGTGAACAAGGATTTGCCGACTTCCTACACCTATTAGGATACGGTAACGACGAAATAATTGACAAGGCTACTGGAAGTTTTCTCGACCAGGCTTTCAGTTTCCGATGGGGGAAAACTCATTATACTCAAATGATTAACCACTACCTTGATAATCCCAACTCTCCTTTGCGAAATGATGGTATATATGTACACTTCCTGCATCACATACGTCCTTACTATGCTAACGATGTAGCAGAGCGAGAACGATATACCTTCAAATTAGTTCAAGCTAAGAAGAACTTACCCGGACAAAAGGCCAACGATTTTGCCTATACTGAGCGAAATGGCAAACAGGGCAGGATGAGCGACATCCAGGCACGATTCACCTTGTTGTTCTTCCTCGACCCTGACTGCGAGAATTGTAAACAAATCATGCCTATTGCCACTGCTAACGATCAGCTAAAACGACAAGATGTTACAGTATTGGCCATTTATGCTGACGAAGACTTTGATGCATGGAAAAAAGACGTGCATCATTTCCCTTCTAACTGGATTGATGCATATAGCCCCAATGGAGAAATTATGAAAAAACTGATTTATTATGTGCCTGCCACCCCTTCGTTCTATCTGCTGGATAGCAGCAAAAGGGTGATTCTAAAAGATGCACCATTGGAAACAGTAGTCGGTTTCTTGCAGCAAAACTAATGATTATTCCTTTTGGAAATCTTTGCGACGAAGCACGAAGCTACTACTAAGGTAACGAGCCCTAACGACATCATCCGCGGCCAATTCTTCAGGAGTGCCCTGGCGGAATATCTTACCCTCAAACAGCATATAAGCA
Source organism: Bacteroidaceae bacterium (assembly GCA_024682035.1). GTDB lineage: Bacteria > Bacteroidota > Bacteroidia > Bacteroidales > Bacteroidaceae > Bacteroides. The sequence goes on along the minus strand of JAIKZS010000160.1, from coordinate 15,207 downwards.
CGGTCGGTAATGCTAAGCGTTTCTTGCACATTGTGGTCGGTAATTAGAATACCAATATTGCGATATTTCAGTTTCCACACAATTTGCTGAATGTCTTCAACTGCTATAGGATCAACACCAGCGAAAGGTTCGTCAAGCATAATAAATTTAGGATCAATTGCCAAGCAGCGAGCAATTTCCGTTCGACGCCTCTCACCTCCTGACAGCTGATTACCTTTGTTTTTACGCACCTTCTGCAAACGAAACTCGTTGAGTAAGCTTTCCAACTTCTCTTTTTGGTAATCCTTGGGTTTATCAGTCATTTCGAGTACAGCAGCAATATTGTCTTCTACACTCATTTGACGAAACACCGATGCTTCCTGTGGCAAATAGCCAATGCCTTTACGGGCACGCAGATACACAGGAAATTTAGTGATCTCTTCATCGCCCATGAAAATACGACCTTCATTGGCCACCACCAATCCTACCGTCATATAAAATGAGGTGGTTTTTCCGGCGCCGTTAGGTCCTAATAGACCTACGATTTCACCTTGTTTCACATCAAAAGAGACATGGTCAACCACAGTACGTTTACCATATTTCTTCACCAAGTTCTCTGTGCGTAGCACCAGCTTTTCGTCTTCCATATTCACAATAATTAATTCGCAAAAGTACAAAAATAAAATGTTTTGCATTATCTTTGCATCCTAAAAAGTATTAAAGCAATGATAAAAGCACTCCGAACGGTAGGCAGATACCTTATTTTAATGGGGAGAGTATTCTCTGTTCCTGAGCGCTGGCGCATGTTTTTCCGCCAGTATATCAGAGAGGTAGAGCAACTGGGCGTTGATTCTATTGGCATCGTGCTACTTATATCTTTTTTTATTGGTGCCGTCATCACCATTCAGTTCAAGCTAAACATCGAAAGCGTGTTCATGCCTCGCTGGACGGTAGGATATGCCACTCGTGAAATCATGCTGCTGGAGTTTTCGTCCGCCATTATGTGTCTTATTTTAGCGGGTAAAGTAGGTTCCAATATCGCTTCCGAACTGGGTACCATGCGTGTTACTCAACAAATTGATGCTTTAGAAATCATGGGGGTCAATTCAGCCAGCTACTTGATTTTGCCTAAGATAACAGCCATGGTATCTTTTATCCCCATTATGGTAGTATTCAGTATCTTTGCTGGTATTATAGGTGCTTTTTGCACATGTTGGTTTGGGGGCATCATGACTGCAGAGGACTTAGAATATGGTTTGCAGTATGCATTCGTAGAATGGTTTGTATGGAGCAGTTTCATCAAATCTCTATTTTTTGGTTTCATTATAAGCAGCGTTGCTTCATTTTTCGGCTATACGGTTGAAGGCGGTTCCATCAGTGTGGGCAAGGCTTCCACCAATGCAGTAGTGTCGAGCAGCATACTGATATTGTTTGCAGATCTCATGCTAACCAATATTTTAGCCTAAACTCTTTGATATTTGAAAGATAAAAACTAATTTTGCACCCTCAATTGAAATTAATAACTAAAAACAAATAATTTGTAGAATGAACGTATCACTGCAAAACGTTGACAAAGTAAGCGCACTGCTTACAGTTGACATGGTAAAAGCTGACTATCAGGAGAAAGTACAGGCTCAACTGAAGAAGATTCGTAAAGATGCCCAGATGCCTGGTTTCCGTAAGGGTATGGTACCTATGGGGTTGGTAAAGAAAATGTATGAGAAATCAGTAATTGCTGACGAGGTTAACAAGATGCTTGGTGAAGCAATTAACAAGTATATTCAGGAAAACAAAGTTCAGATGTTGGGCGAGCCATTGCCAAACGAAAACCAGCAACAGTTGGATTTCGATACTCAGGACGAATTCAAATTCCTGTTCGATCTTGCACTGGCTCCTGCAGTAGAGGTAGAGTTATCTGCTGACGATAAAGTACCTTATTATGATGTAATCGTTACCGATGAGATGGTAGATGCACAAGTTGCTTCTTACGCACAGCGCGGTGGTTCATATGAGAAAGCTGAATCTTTCGACGCTGCTCAGAACGATATGCTGAAAGGTTTACTCTGTGAGCTCGATGAGGCTGGTAATGAAAAAGAGGGTGGTATCCGCATTGAAAGTGCTGTAATGATGCCATCTTATATGAAGGTAGAGGATGAAAAGGCTAAGTTTGCTGGAGTAAAGCCTGGCGAAACAGTGACTTTCAATCCTAACAAAGCTTGGGAAGGCAATGCTCCTGAACTGGCATCATTGTTGAAGATGGACCGCGAGGAAGCTGTGAAAGTTACCTCTGATTTCTGCTTCAAAGTAGATGAGATTTCTCGCTATGTACCAGGTGAAATGAATCAAGAATTATTCGACCAGGTATTTGGCAAGGACGTAGTAAAGAGTGAGGAAGAGTTTAAACAGAAAGTGCGCGAAATCATCGTTAACCAGTTTAAGTCAAACAGCGACTTCAAGTTCTTGCTGGATGCTCGTAAGGCCATCACCGAGAAGGTTGGCAAACTGGAATTCTCAGAGCCTCTGATGAAACGCATCATGAAGACCAACAATCCTGACAAGGATGATAAGTTCATCGAAGAGAACTACGCTGGTACCATCGAAGTACTCAGCTGGCAGCTCATCCGTGACGTATTGATGGCTCAGGCTGGTGTGAAGGTTGACCAAAACGAGATCCTGGATGCAGCTAAGGCTGCCACCCGTACTCAGTTTGCTCAGTATGGCATGTTGAATGTTCCTGAAGACATGATCAACAACTATGCTGCTGAAATGTTGAAGAAGCGCGAAACAGTAGAAAATCTGGCTGATCGCGTAATGGACAGCAAGCTCACCGACGTATTGAAAGAAAAAGTAACTTTGCAACACGAAGACATCTCTGCTGAAGATTTCGGCAAAATGATGCAACCTGCAGAGTAATTTTTTAGCTCGGACCTACATTTTTTCATAAAAACACATGGTGTTACATTTGGTAATGCCATGTGTTTTTCTTTATTTTGCATAAAATTAGAACATAGTAGATAAAAATGATGAAAGACGATTTTAGAAAGTATGCTACCCAACACCTGGGCATGAATAGTTTAGTGCTTGATGAGGTAATCAAATCACAAGCCAGTTACCTGAATCCCTACATTCTGGAAGAGCGTCAGCTGAACGTTACCCAATTGGATGTATTCTCTCGCTTGATGATGGATCGCATCATCTTCTTGGGTACACAAATTGATGACTACACAGCAAATACATTACAAGCACAGTTACTTTACCTTGATTCTGTAGATGCAGGAAAAGACATCTCCATATATATTAATTCTCCTGGTGGTTCTGTTTATGCAGGTTTAGGCATCTATGACACCATGCAGTTCATTAGTAGTCCGGTAGCAACCATATGCACAGGCATAGCAGCCAGTATGGCAGCAGTTTTGCTCGTGGCCGGTGCCGAAGGCAAACGTTCTGCCCTCACCCATTCACGCGTCATGATTCATCAGCCTATGGGTGGTGCACAAGGACAGGCTTCTGACATCGAGATCACTGCCCGTGAGATCCAGAAACTGAAGAAAGAGCTATATACCATCATCGCCGACCATTCTCATACAACATTTGAGAAAGTGTGGGCCGACTCTGATCGCGACTACTGGATGACAGCTCAGGAGGCAAAGGAATACGGCATGATTGATGAAGTGTTAACCAAGAAGAATTAAACGAAATGGCTTCACGCGATTCTGACCACAGATGCAGTTTCTGTGGTCGTTCTGACAAAGAAGTAAAGCTGCTGATTACAGGTATTAACGCTTATATTTGTGATGAATGCGTTGAGCGCGCCAATGCTATATGCGAAGAAGCTCTGGCCACTGCCAGCGAAAAGAAACTTGGGCTCGATCTGAAGACACTTCCCAAACCGAAGGACATCAAGGCTTTTCTTGACCAATATGTAATTGGCCAGGACGATGCCAAGCGTTTTCTTTCGGTAGCTGTTTACAACCACTACAAACGTTTACTGCAAAAGGCAGCAGACGATGAGGTGGAGATTGAAAAATCAAACATCATCATGGTGGGAACCACTGGTACTGGCAAGACCTTATTGGCACGCACCATCGCCAAGTTCCTGAGTGTACCTTTCACCATTGTCGATGCCACAGTACTTACAGAGGCTGGATATGTGGGTGAAGACATAGAGAGTATCCTGACCCGCCTGCTGCAAGTTGCCGACTATGATGTGAAGGCTGCTGAACGAGGCATTGTTTTCATTGACGAGATAGATAAAATTGCACGCAAAGGCGACAATCCTTCTATCACACGTGATGTTAGTGGTGAAGGAGTGCAACAAGGTTTGCTCAAGCTATTGGAAGGCAGTGTAGTGAATGTACCACCTCAGGGTGGCCGCAAGCATCCCGAACAACGAATGATAGCTGTTGACACCAAGAATATCTTGTTTATTTGCGGTGGTGCTTTCGATGGCATTGAGCGAAAGATAGCCCAGCGCCTGAACACACATGTGGTAGGATACCATGCTGTAGAAAACACAGCCAAGATAGACAAGGATAACATGATTCAGTATATTGCTCCTCAAGACCTCAAAGCTTTTGGATTGATTCCTGAAATCATTGGCCGCTTGCCAATCCTTACCTATCTTAACCCATTAGACAGGACTGCCCTGCGTTCCATCCTTACCGAGCCCAAAAACTCCATCGTTAAACAATACATTAAGTTGTTTAAGATGGATGGCGTTACGCTGAAGTTTGATGACGACGTTTTAGAATATGTGGTAGATAAAGCCATAGAATTCAAACTGGGTGCCCGTGGCTTGCGTTCCATTGTCGAAGCCATCATGATGGAAGCGATGTATGACTTACCGTCAAGCAAGAAAAAAACTTTTAGTGTTACACTAGACTACGCAAAAAGTCAGCTAGAAAAAGCCAATATTTCACGCTTACAGAACATGTAAAAGATTTTTTTCGTTATCCAACGTGTTTTTTAGCATGTACAACGAAAAAATATTGCTTTTACATTTGAAATATTAGAAGTTGTTTATAACTTTGTTAAGGTGTCTTCTTTGCACACTAATTATTTTAACCTAAAAAATTGAATAATGGCTGAGAAATACATTTTGACAGAAGAACTGAAAAAATATTTTGGCTTCGACACCTTCAAAGGCAATCAAGAAGCCATCATACAGAATCTGCTGGATGGCCACGACACATTTGTGTTGATGCCAACCGGTGGTGGTAAATCTCTGTGTTACCAGTTGCCCTCGTTGCTAATGGAGGGCACAGCCATCGTCATCTCTCCTCTCATAGCCTTAATGAAAAACCAAGTAGATGCCATGCGCAACTACAGCGAAGAAGATGGCGTGGCTCATTTTATCAACTCATCGTTGAACCGCTCAGCAATTGAACAGGTAAAAGAGGATATAATAAGTGGTAAGACCAAGTTGCTATATGTGGCACCTGAATCACTGACCAAGGAAGAGAATGTTGATTTTCTCAAGACAGTAAAAATATCATTCTACGCTATTGATGAGGCGCATTGTATTTCAGAGTGGGGGCACGATTTCCGTCCTGAATACAGAAAAATACGCCCTATTGTTAACCAGGTGGGCAAGGCTCCTCTCATAGCACTGACAGCTACTGCCACTCCCAAGGTACAGCATGATATACAGAAGAACCTCGGCATGATGCATGCCAAGGTATTCAAATCTTCGTTCAACCGTCCCAACCTTTATTACGAAGTAAGGACCAAGACCGACGACGTTGATAAAGACATTATCAAGTATATCAAGGCTAACCCTGAAAAATCGGGCATCATCTACTGCCTTAGCCGTAAAAAGGTAGAAGAACTGGCAGAGATTCTTGTGGCCAACGGCATCAAGGCAAAACCTTATCATGCTGGCATGGACAGTGTGACACGCACAGAAACACAGGATGATTTTTTGATGGAAAAAATTGATGTCATCGTGGCTACAATAGCCTTTGGCATGGGCATCGACAAACCTGATGTCCGCTTTGTTATACACTACGACATTCCTAAGAGCCTGGAAGGATATTACCAGGAAACGGGACGCGCTGGCAGAGATGGTGGCGAGGGGCAATGCATCGCCTTCTACAGCGAAAAAGACCTGCAAAAACTTGAAAAATTCATGCAGGGCAAGCCCGTAGCAGAACAAGAGATTGGCAAACAACTCCTACAAGAAACGGCAGCTTATGCCGAATCATCAGTATGTCGCCGAAAAACATTGCTACACTATTTTGGCGAAGAGTACAAGGAGAGCAATTGTGGTAACTGCGACAATTGTCTAAACCCTAAAAAACAAGTGGAAGCTCAAGATTTATTATGTACCGTTATTGATACGGTGTTTGCTGTGAAAGAAAATTTCAAGCAAGACTATATAGTTGATATCATCAAAGGAAACGAAACGAATGAGGTATTAGACCATCACCATGAAGACCTCGAGATTTTTGGTTCAGGCATGGGTGAAGATGACCGTGTTTGGAACAACGTTATTCATCAGGCATTCATTGATGGTTATCTTAGCAAAGACGTTGAGAACTATGGACTTGTCAAGGTCACTTCGGCTGGCAAGAAATTCCTAAAGCACCCCAAGTCTTTCAAAATTGTAGAAGAAGGTGATTACGAGGAGGCCGAGGAAGAAGCTCCAATGCATGGAGGCGCCTCTTTGGCACTCGACCCCACATTGTTCAGTATGCTGAAAGATTTGCGCAAGAAGATGTCAAAGCAGCTCAACCTGCCTCCTTATGTCATCTTCCAAGACCCGTCGCTCGAAGCCATGGCTACTACCTACCCCATTACCATAGAAGAACTGACAAACATCCCTGGCGTGGGTAGTGGTAAAGCTAAGCGCTATGGCGAGGAGTTTTGCAAGCTCATTAAACGCCATTGCGAAGAGAACGAAATTGAACGCCCAGAGGATTTAAGAGTACGTACGGTTGCCAACAAATCGAAGTTAAAAGTTAGCATTATCCAAGCTATTGATCGTCAGGTAGCACTCGATGACATTGCCAACTCTAAAGGCATGGAGTTTGATGAACTGCTCGATGAGGTGGAAGCCATTGTTTATTCGGGTACTAAGATTAATATCGACTATTTTTTACGAGAGATTGTGGATGAAGACCATATATTAGACATCTATGAATATTTCCAAGAGTCAGAAACCGACGATCTGGAAGCGGCATTTGACGAATTAGGAGAAGACTATACAGAAGAGGAAATCCGTTTAGTTCGCATCAAGTTTATAAGTGAAATGGGCAACTAACGGGACAAAAATAGCAACAATGAAAATAGGATTTGATAATGAGAAGTATCTTAAGATACAATCAGAACACATTCGTGAACGCATCGCCCAGTTCGACGGTAAACTTTACATGGAGTTGGGCGGTAAATTATTCGATGATCACCATGCTTCTCGCATTCTGCCAGGCTTTCAGCCCGACAGTAAATTACGCATGCTGGCTCAGCTGAAAGACAGCATTGAAATCATTATAGTCATCAGTGCAGAAGACATTGAAAGAAATAAAATTCGTACCGATTTAGGCATCACCTACGACGAAGACGTGCTACGCTTGCGTGACGAATTCATGAAGCGTGAATTTATGGTAGGTTCGGTGGTCATCACTCATTACAATGGTCAGTTAGCTGCCGATCAGTTCCGCCACCGCCTTGAGCGCATGGGCATCAGTACCTATATACATTATCCTATCGAGGGCTATCCTCATAATGTTGAGCTGATTGCCAGCGACGAGGGTTATGGTAAAAATGATTTTGTAGAGACCTCTCGCGAGCTGGTCATTGTCACAGCTCCTGGTCCTGGCAGCGGTAAGATGGCCGTTTGTTTGAGTCAGCTTTACAACGAAAACCGACGTGGCAAGCGTGCCGGCTATGCCAAGTTTGAGACTTTCCCCGTGTGGAACCTGCCTTTAAAGCACCCTGTTAACATTGCTTATGAAGCTGCTACAGCCGACCTGAACGATATTAACATGATTGACCCCTTCCACCTGGAAGCTTATGGTAAAATAGCCATCAACTACAATCGTGACATCGAGATTTATCCGGTACTCAACGCTTTGTTCGAAGGCATTTATGGCGAGAACCCTTATAAGTCACCTACTGACATGGGTGTCAATATGATTGGTTTCTGCATCAGCGATGACGAAGTTTGTTGCCAGGCATCACGCGACGAGATTATCCGTCGCTACTACACCGCTACCAACAAATTGGCTACGGGTGCTTGCAATGAGAATGAAGTCAACAAGATTCGCATGCTCTTCAACCAAGCCAAGATTACCACTGCCGACCGCAAAACGACTGTTGCTGCCAACCAACGCAAACAACTCACTGGTCAGCCAGCCTCAGCCATGGAATTGGAAGATGGCACCATCATCACTGCTAAGACCACCCAGTTGTTGGGATGCAGTGCAGCATTGATACTCAATGTAATCAAATATTTGGCAGGCATAAACCATGACGTAAAGCTCATTCCACAAAGCATGATCGAGCCTATCCAGAAAACCAAGATTGAATACTTGGGTGGCAACAATCCTCGCCTCCACACCGATGAGGTGCTGGTGGCACTTAGTGTTTTGTCTCAACACGACGAACAGTGTCGCCGTGCCCTCGAACAGTTACCCAAACTGAGGGGGTGTCAAGTACACACCACCATCATGCTGGGTGAAGTTGACCGGAAAATATTCAAGAAATTAGGTTGCGACCTTACCTGCGATCCAATCAGCAAAAAGTGAGCATCTTAAATATTTGGCAGTATTTCCGTTATGGCATAGTTCTTGCTTTGCCCTTAGAAAACCATATCTAATTAACAACTGACTTTATGGCATTTGGAAAATGGATCGGAGGCTTTTTTGGCTTCATCAATACAGGTAGCATATTAGGCGCAATAGCAGGATTTGTGCTGGGAGCAGTATTTGACGCTTTTACTGACAAAACACAGCAAAGGTATGTAGAAGAAGACATACCCGACGATCAGAATGGCTACGGACAGCGTGTGAACCCTGGAACAAGAAACGACTTTCTTTTCTCTCTCATGGTACTGGTGGCACACATGATACAAGCCGATGGCAAGATCATGCACTCGGAGATGGAGACTGTACGTAAGTTCCTGCGCGACTCTTTCGGACCATCAGCCGAAACCGAAGGTAACAACATACTACTGCGATTATTTGACTACAAGAAGCTGCAAGGGGAATCTGCCTGGCAACAGCAAATACAGCAGTCTTGCGCGGAAATGTCCATGGGCATGCCAGAAGAATACCGCATGCAACTGGTAGCCCTGTTGGCACAAATCGCCAAAGCCGACGGTAAAGTGCATTATAAAGAGATTGAGGCATTGCGCCAAATTACCAACTACCTTAGGTTGGAAGCCAGCATAGTAGATCAGATGTTGTCGTTAGGTGGCACCACCTTGGAGGATGCTTACAAAGTATTGGGGATCACGCCTGAAGCTACCGACGATGAAGTACGCAAAGCCTATCGCAAGATGGTCATTCAGCATCACCCCGACAAAGTATCCAACTTGGGCGAAGATGTAAAGGAAGCAGCTACACGCAAGCTACAGGAAATAAACAAAGCAAAAGAAATGATCTTCCAAGCAAGAGGAATGAATTAACGACATACAACCTTGTCCCATCAGGGTGAGTCAGCTTTTACCTTAGCTCGTACTCACCCTTTTTTCGTTAAACATTTTGTATTTTCCGCATTTATCAGTATTTTCGCAAAAAGAAATAATCGTATAAAGATATGAAAAAGGTATATGTATTTTTTGCAGATGGCTTCGAGGAAATCGAGGCATTAACATCGGTTGACGTACTCAAGCGTGCTGGTGCAGAAGTGGTAATGGTATCAGTAACCCCCAACGAGATCGTGATGGGTGCACATGAGGTGCCTGTACTGTGCGACAAGAACATCGACAGTTGTGATTTTATGGATGCCGACCTGCTGTTATTGCCAGGTGGTATGCCAGGCGCACAAACACTCAGCGAATGTGAGTTCCTGAGCAAGGCGCTGTTACGCCAAGTAGAGGATGGCAAACCAGTAGCTGCCATCTGCGCTGCTCCTATGGTGTTAGGCAAACTGGGCATCCTGAAAGGCAAGAAAGCCACCTGTTATCCTGGCTTTGAAGGTTTCCTGGAAGGAGCAGACTATACAGCAGCTGCTGTCCAGCGCGATGGCAACATCATCACTGGCAAAGGCCCTGGCGTGTCTTTAAGTTTCGCACTGGCAGTGGTTGAATTGCTGTTTAGCGCAGACAAGGTGGCTGAGCTGAAAGCAGCCATGATGGTGCAGGCATGAAGCGATATGCCATCATAGTAGCAGGAGGTAAGGGCATGCGCATGGGAGGCGAAGTGCCCAAGCAGTTCCTGCTCGTAGGCGGAAAGCCTGTATTGATGCATACTCTCCAAGCCTTCCATGGCTTCGACCCTCAAATGCAGTTAATTGTGGTACTGCCATCTTCTCAAATTACCTACTGGCAGGCATTGTGCCAAAAGCATGGATGCAACATCCCACATCAAGTAACCGCTGGGGGCGACACACGTTTCCATTCTGTGAAAAACGGGTTGGCCCTCATCCCCCAAGAGACTAATGCTGTGGTAGGGGTGCACGATGGCGTCAGACCTTTTGTGGCACAGGATGTGCTACTGCGCTGCTACATTTTGGCCGAGACGAAAAGGGCTGTGATACCCGTCATACCAGTAGTGGAGACCATCAGGAAAATAACAGACACCTCTGCTGTCCACTCGGTAACTGTGCCTCGCAGTGAATACCGATTGGTGCAAACGCCGCAGGTTTTTGAGGTAAACCTGCTGAAGCGTGCGTACCAACAATCATATATAGATAAATTCACAGATGATGCTTCTGTGGTGGAGGCAATGGGCGTTCAGGTATATCTGACAGAAGGCAACCGTGAGAACATCAAACTTACAACTCCTTTCGACTTAAATATTGCCATACAACTGATAAATGAATGATTGAGCAGCTTGACGTAAAATATATCAGTGGCGTGGGTCCGCAACGTGCTTCCCTGCTCGCCAAGGAACTGAACATTCATTCAGTGCTCGATTTGTTGTATTATTTCCCTTACAAATACGTTGACAGAAGCAAGATTTACGCCATCCATGAGGTGACGGGCGATTTGCCTTACATACAGGTAAGAGGACAAATCGTGTCGTTCGAAACGGCTGGCGAAGGGAGAGGGCGCCGCCTCATTGCCCACTTTACCGACGGTACTGGATTCATCGACCTTATCTGGTTCCAAGGCATCAAATATGTAGTGAACCGCTATAAGGTGCATCAAGATTATGTTATTTTTGGCAAGCCCAGCGTTTTTAACGGCAGGGTAAACATTGCTCACCCCGACCTGGACCCAGCATCGGAGGTACAGTTGCAGAACTTAGGCATGCAGCCTTACTACAACACATCGGAAAAGATGAAACGTAGTTTTCTCAACTCGCACGCCATTGAGAAGATCATGCAGCAAGTGATGCCGTTGCTAAAAGAGCCTATACCTGAAACACTTACCCCAGACATTATTGGCAGGCTGCATTTATTATCGCTCAACGATGCGTTGCGCAACATACACTTCCCACAGCACAACGATGTTTTACGCCAGGCACAATTACGCCTGAAATTTGAGGAGTTGTTTTATGTTCAGCTGAACATCTTGCGCTACGCTACCGACCGACGTAAGAAATACCGTGGATATATTTTCCACCATGTAGGCGCTTATTTCAACACTTTCTACCGCGATTACCTGCCTTTTGAACTGACCAATGCCCAAAAACGCGTATTGCGTGAAATACGTGTTGATGTAGGCAGTGGTAAACAGATGAACCGTTTGCTGCAAGGCGATGTAGGCAGTGGTAAAACAATGGTGGCACTAATGAGCATGTTACTGGCCATCGACAACGGATACCAAGCCTGCCTGATGGCTCCCACAGAAATTCTGGCCAACCAACACTACGAAACCTTGTGCCGTCAGATGGAAGGTTTAGGGGTAAGAGTAGAACTGCTGACGGGATCTGTGAAGGGCAAAAAGCGCGAAGAAATACTGAACAGTCTGCAGCGAGGCGAGGTGAACATCTTAATCGGTACCCATGCCCTGATAGAAGACACTGTGAATTTTGCTTCATTAGGATTGGCGGTGATAGATGAACAACATCGCTTTGGCGTGGCTCAACGTGCACGCCTTTGGGCGAAAAATCTGCAACCACCCCATGTGTTGGTGATGACAGCCACTCCTATCCCTCGAACATTAGCCATGACATTGTATGGCGACCTGGATGTTTCGGTCATCGACGAACTGCCTCCTGGCAGAAAGCCCATCGCCACCCTGCATCAGTTCGACAACCGCAGGCAACAACTCAACGCATTCATTCGCAAGCAAGTAAATGAAGGGCGACAAATATATATTGTTTACCCACTCATCAAGGAAAGTGAGAAGATTGACCTGAAGAACCTTGTTGAAGGTTATTCACAGGTGTGCGACGATTTCCCCGACTTGACGATATGCCAGGTACACGGACAAATGAAACCTTCGTTGAAAGACGAACAGATGCAACGTTTCGTGCGAGGCGAGGCGCAAATCATGGTGGCAACTACGGTAATAGAGGTAGGCGTGAATGTCCCCAACGCATCGGTCATGATCATACAGAATGCTGAACGCTTCGGTCTGTCACAGTTGCACCAGCTGCGAGGCAGGGTAGGACGAGGAGCCGACCAATCATATTGCATTTTGGTCACAGGATACAAGTTGGCCGATGACACACGCAAGCGCATAGAAATCATGGTTCGTACCAACGATGGGTTCGAGATAGCCGAAGCCGACTTAAAGTTGCGTGGGCCTGGCGATCTGGAGGGCACACAGCAAAGCGGAATGGCCTTTGATCTGAAAATTGCCGACTTGGCACGCGACGGACAAATTCTGCAACTGGCACGTGATGAAGCAGAGCGCATCATCGAAGAGGATCCTGCATGCGACCTCCCCCAATACGAACTTATATGGCGTCAACTCAAGAATTTACGCAAGACCAACGTCAATTGGTCTGCCATTAGCTAAAATATGTTCTTGAACATGTTTAAGGGATTTTTTAGGAAAAGTTCTTGGCTTATAGAATAAATTCTTTTACCTTTGCGATATTAGTGAAAATAGGGATTTATGCCAATGACCCTAGAAATAAGAAATTTATGCATTTTAGATTTGTAAAAACTATCATATTTACTGCCTCCTGTTTGCTCAGCATGGGGGTGACCGCACAAGACCTGATTGCTCGTCAGGCACCCGTGGACGTAAAGCTAAAAAGCGTTGATTCACTTGCACTTCAGAAGACAATTAGAGCAGAACAATCAGAGTTTCCAAGTTTAGACATCTATCAAACTTGGGACAATGAGTTCGTCAATTCATACGCGAAAGCAGTTATTCCCGACTCTTACACCTTTGACCTGACAGGCTTCTGTATGCCTACCACCAACACCAAGATCAATGATGTGTTTGGCTATCGCCCACGCCGTCGTCGTTCTCACTATGGTCTGGACATCAAAGTAAATGTGGGTGACACCATTCGTTCTGCTTTCGATGGCAAGATACGCATTGTCAAGAACCAAGGCCGCAGAGGTTACGGAAAATATATCGTGATTCGCCATGACAACGGTTTGGAAACCGTTTATGGTCACTTATCTAAGCAGTTAGTAAAGGAAGACCAGCTGGTACGAGCAGGTGACGTAATTGGTTTGGGTGGTAACACAGGCCGTTCTACCGGTTCACACTTGCACTTCGAGACCCGCTTCTTAGGTGTAGCCATCAACCCTGCGCTCATGTTTGACTTTGAGAAGCAAGACGTTGTGGCCGACAGCTATACGCATGTGTTCAAGAAACAACGCACCAAACGTCCCTCTACCGCATCGTCATCCAACGAAGCGCTGGCCAGCGGAGAGGGTGTTTATTATAAGGTAAAAAGTGGCGATACTTTATCCAAGATTGCCAGCAAACAGGGGGTGAGCGTTAAGCAGCTTTGCAACCTGAACGGTATTACGACCAAGACAATTTTACGCATTGGGCAAGTGCTCAGGTGTTCATAATAGTAGGTTAGGAAATAAAATCAAGGATGCTTTAATATGTTTTAAGGCATCCTTTTTTATTATCACATAGTTTTTAATTAACTTTGCAGAAAATTGGTAGTTATGAAAGATACTAAGGCACAATTTGAACAAGTCATAGCCGAATGCAGAGACCTGTTTGTTAAGAAACTCCATGACTATGGAGCTGCATGGCGCATCATGCGTCCTGCATCCGTGACCGACCAGATATTTATCAAAGCCAACCGCATCAGGACATTGGAAGTAAAAGGTGTGTCAATGGTAGGCGAAGGCATTAAACCAGAATTCATGGGCATCGTAAACTACGGTATTATTGCCTTGATACAGCTCGAATTAGGATATGCCGAGCACGAAGACATCAGCGAAGAGCAGGCCATAGAGCTATACGACAAATATGCCAAGACTACCTTGGAACTGATGTTGGCCAAGAACCACGACTACGACGAGGCTTGGCGCAACATGCGGATAACATCATATACCGACTTGATACTGATGAAGATCAACCGCACCAAACAAATTGAAGATTTGGCTGGCAACACCCTGGTATCAGAAGGTGTAGATGCCAATTACATGGACATGATCAACTACTCGGTATTTGGATTGATAAAGCTGAACTTTGGCGACTAAGTGGAAAAATAGCATGATCTGGAAGGCAGTGGTCAACGTCTGCCGCTTCATGGTGGGAGCCACGTTTGTGTTCTCCGGCTTTGTAAAGGCTGTTGACCCACTGGGTACCTACTATAAAATACAGGATTACCTCACGGCATTTGGTGTATTGCAGCTACTGCCCGACATTATGCCACTTGCCCTCTCCATGTTGCTGGCAGTACTGGAGTTCAGTGTGGGTATGCACCTGCTATTAGGCATCAAGCGACATGCCACCACCCGACTGTCGCTGTTGATCATGCTGGTAATGACGCCCTTGACATTATACTTGGCGTTGACCGACCCTATCAGCGACTGTGGGTGCTTTGGTGATGCATTGGTACTGACCAATTGGCAAACCTTTGGCAAGAACGTAGTTTTGCTACTGGGAACCATTGTCATGGTGATCACACCTTGGAACATCATAAGGTTCCTGACAAAAAGAATGGAATGGACCCTATCGTTCTACAGTGT
>JAIKZS010000065.1 GCA_024682035.1 Bacteroidaceae bacterium | reverse complement strand
TCGTCAAGGACATAACCCTTTGGAGCTTCTATCTCAACCAAGCGATACTTCTCGCAATACTTACTTGGTTGATCTTACTATGCACCTTGAGCCGTATAGGTCAGGGAATGACAGTGTGCAGGTGAAGCATCCGCAATTTTATGTGAATCTGGTAAATTTCCTGACTGAATATAATGCACTGGAGAGTAATGGGAAGGAACTGGAGGAGGATTCGATGCTTTACAAGGGTTATCCTATTTTCTACCGGGGCAAACCTTTCATCCGCCCCAGGGTATTGCTGGCTAATCAGCGTTTGCAGAAAGGTAAGCTTTACAACGGGAATGATGTACAGCGGACTTATCAGAATTTCAACCGATTGCCGGTGATGCGATATACGAATATCCGCTTTGAAGAGCTTCAACGGAATGACTCTTCGCTAGTTGATGCTTATATTCAGCTGACTAAGAATAAGTTGCGCTCTATATCGTTCGAGGTGGAAGGAACCAATTCGGCCGGCGACTTGGGTGCTGCTGCCGCTGTGTCGGTGAGTAATCGAAATTTGTTCCGTGGATCTGAGTCGCTTACCCTTCGATTAAGGGGCGCGTATGAGGCGGTGTCGGGCTTACAGGGCGATTATAGGAATGAGAGTTATACGGAACTTACGGCGGAAACTTCTCTTAATTTCCCTCGCATTTTGTTTCCATTCTTGAATCATAGTTTTGTGAATCGCATTCGGGCCAATACGCTTTTTGAGATGCGCTATAACTTCCAACTTCGTCCAGAATTTACGCGTATCATTGCTTCTACAGGTTGGAGCTATCAGTGGGCTACGAAGCAGCAACGTGTGAGGCATCGTCTTGATTTGTTGGATGTTAACTATCTTTATATGCCTTGGGTTCATCCTGATTTCAAAAAACGTTATTTGGAACAGGAAGACAATTATATTGTGCGTTATAACTACGAGGATCGTTTTATTGTGCGTTCTGGCTATAATTTTACTTTCAGTAGCAATGGGGCTAATATGTCGGCTAATATCTTCAACGGCACTTCTTATACTTTGCGTGCCAATATTGAGGCTGCGGGTAACTGGCTCTATGCTTTGGCAAAACTGACCAACATGCGCAAGAATAAAAATGGTGAATATACCATTTTTAGAATTCCTTTTGCTCAATATATCAAGGGTGACTTGGCTTTTGCCAAAAACATTGCTATTGATAACCGTAACTCTATTGCTTATCATCTGGCCTTTGGCATAGCTTTCCCTTATGGTAATGCTGATATGATTCCGTTTGAAAAGCGTTATTTTGCCGGTGGTGCCAATAGTGTGAGGGGCTGGTCGGTGCGCAGCTTGGGTCCAGGCTCGTTTGTTGGCGACGGTAATTTCTTGAATCAGACGGGTGATTTAAAATTGGAGGGTAGTATAGAATACCGCTCCAACCTGTTCTGGAAACTAGCTGGAGCGGTATTTATTGATGCCGGCAATGTGTGGACTTTACGAAATTATGAGAGTCAGCCTGGAGGTCAGTTCAGCTTTAATAAGTTTTACAAACAAATCGCTGTGGCCTATGGTATAGGTTTCCGTATTGACCTTGGCTTCTTTATCTTGCGGTTTGATGGAGGTATGAAAGCTATTAATCCTGCTTATTCAAGTGGCAGTGAGCGATATCCTATCTTCCATCCTCGTTTCAGTCGCGACTTTGCCTTCCACTTTGCCGTTGGTTATCCTTTTTAATCAACTGGCTTGTACTTGGGAACAAGTACCTTCATGCAGATCCATCCTATGATATATGCTACAGAGCAATAGCAGAAAATGATGAAGTAGCCTGCTGGTTTTCCCTGGAAGCCTAAGAATGTCATTTGGGTAGCATCGGCATAATCGAACAGGGTACCTGAACCGATGTTAATCAGGAATGAACTAAGACCGCCTGCTGCACTGTTTAAGCCCGTAATTGTGGCTATGGCACGGTGAGGGAAGAGGTCGCTACCTACTGAGAAGAGGTTGGCCGACCATGACTGATGGGCTGCGCCTACTAAACCTATCAGAATAATAGGGAACCAGTATGAATAGCTGCCCAAAGGTTGTGCGAATAAGCCTAACAAGGGGAACAGGGCAAATATGAGCATGGCTCTCATGCGTGATTTATAGGCATTCCATCCTGTGCGGTTGATGATGATGGTAGGCAACTTGCCTCCATAGAGTGACAGCATGGTGATGGCGTATAGAACGAAGATTAGCATCTGTGCCGTTGGGTTGTCTGATGGTAATCCGTACACATCTGACAGATAGGCTGGTGTCCAGAACAGGAAGAACCACCAAACACCATCGGTGACAAACTTGCCAATGAGGATGGCCCAAGTCTGACGCAGTTTCAAACATTGTATAATGGTATATTTCGGCTGATTGTCGTCATCCTTCGACGTCTGTTGTGTAATGTTTTGATCTTGCTGAATATAAGCTAATTCTGCAGCGTTCACATGCTTGTGCTCTGTTGGTTTATCGTAAATAAATACCCAGAATGCCATCCAGATAAAACCTAAGGCACCAATGATGATAAATGCCATTTCCCATCCATTTCCTACACCTATGCTTTTGAAATAGCGGGCCAACAAAGGAATGCTTAATGGAGCAACGAGGGCGCCTACCGTTGAACCAGCGTTGAAGATTGAGGTGGCAAATGCACGATCTTTCTGTGGGAAATACTCTGCTGTTACTTTCACAGCTGATGGGAAGTTACCGGCTTCACCACAAGCCAGAACAATGCGGGCTGCAATGAAGAAATATACACTTACCATTGATATCATGGCTGCTGTTTCGCCTACAGCTCCAACCATTCCGGCAGCATCTTCAAGACCTACTACTTGTTCGGTGGCCCAACCGCAGAGGGCATGCAAACAGGCACCGGATGACCAAATGAAGATGGCCCATAGGTAACCTCGCTTCGTGCCGAGCCAGTCGATGATACGTCCAGAAAAGATATTAGCGAAAGCATAAACAATAGAAAATACGGCTGCTACATTTCCATAGTCAGAATCGCTCCAATGAAACTCTGGTGCTATAAAATCTTTCCATGTAAGTGATAATACTTGTCGGTCTAGGTAGTTAACGGTGGTGGCAATGAAGAGCATAATACAAATTACCCATCTTACATTACTCATCTTAGCTTGAATGTTTTTTGAATCCATATTGTTATAATTTTTCTTGATTTTTGACAAATTTATATTATTTTTATCCTAAATACAACATTTTTGATATTTATTTTTCATTTTTAATTGCATGTATCAAAATCATTTTATATCTTTGCAACGTAGTTATAAGAAATAATTGTCATTTACCAACAAAACAAAACTTTTTTTGAGTATACTATGCGTTTATATAAGGTAAAAGGGAATAATATTTAATTTAGTTATATTAGGTTATAGATGATTATTAAAAATCCGAGAATTTTTTAGGTTATTATTTCTTAAAAGGTAGGAATACGTGAGTATTCCTTCTTTTTTGCATAAACTCTAATCACCAAATGATGTTTATTCTAAGGTTTTAAAATAATACTGTCCTTTCTTTTTTGTATCCCAATAGTTAATGGCATGTTTTGGACACACATGATAGCAGGCCAGACAATTGGTACAATTACCATCATGATGCCACTGGGGCAGGGAGGGATTACCTTCCATGCTGATGTTATTGACGGGACATGCTTGGGCACATTTGCCGCAATGGATGCACAAGTTAGTAGCTACTTTAAAAGGCTTGTCGGTAATGAGCCATCGGTTGAATGGTTTGCCTAACACATAGGTTTTAACATTGGGGAAAGAGCCCTTGCGCACTAATTCTTTGTCTTCGTACCGCTCTTGGATGAGTTTCGCGACATGCTGCAAATCCACATGTGCCTTTGTTATTTTTTGTTGTACTATTTCTTCCGTATCGGTCAGGAAACCAGGCAAACATACATAGCTTTCAGGCATGATAAGTGAGAATACGCTACTTGCATGCCATCCTTTTTTCTGTAATGCCTTTTGCAATTCTTTCATGCATTGTCCTATATCGTCACCACAGGTGGTGAGGGCATAACAGTAATGTCCTTCAACATTGCTGATATGCAGCTTGTTTATGAAATTACGAACAATAGTGGGTGGCATCCATCCGTGGGTGGGAAAACAAAATCCTAATCGTTCATTTTGTT
>JAIKZS010000118.1 GCA_024682035.1 Bacteroidaceae bacterium | reverse complement strand
CCTTGGGGATGGAACTATTCTTTGCGCAATATGTTTGTGAGGGCAGGCATTGATCCTCAACGATTGCCTTCCGATGACAATCTGTTTGTTTATAGATATCTATCCCAACGCAAGATCGTGAACACTTTCCTGGACGTAATGGCAGGCCAACCTGGTTTTTGTGGCGTTTCCCTAAAAGCGGAAAAGGCAGCTGATTGTGCGCAATATTTCGAAAAGCAGAAAAATGCTGGTGGGGTAGTGTTTAAGGAGCCATGGTCAAGCAGTGGCAAAGGCTTACTCTGGTGCCGTTCTGCATTTACAGAAAAGGATTTAAACTGGTGCCAGCGGGTGATTGAGAATGAAGGCTATGTCACTATGTCGCCAATCTATAATAAGGTTCAGGATTTTGCTATGGAATATTTCATTGATGAAAATGACGAGAGCAAGGTATCTTTCCTGGGCTATTCGTTGTTTAGCACCGACAAAAATGGTTTTTACAAGAGCAATGAACTGCTAAGCAATCAGGAAATCAAAGACTATCTTTTGACTTATGTGTCGGAAGAAACCCTGAACAAGGCCCTTCAAACCATTGGCAACATGTTGTGGCAATTCCACTATCAAGGTTGTGTGGGTGTAGATATGATGATTTGCGAAGAAGAAGGTAAGATGTGTATTCATCCTTGTGTGGAGATCAACTATCGTGCCACTATGGGTTATCTGGCCCGTATCTTGAAGGATGACTTCCTGACTGAAGATGCGCATGGTAAGTTCTTCATCAAGCATTTCAGTACGCACGACGAGCTGGTGTCATTTGTTGAGGAGAACAAGCAGAAGGCGCCGTTGGACATCCAGAATCGAAGACTCAGAAGTGGTTTCTTGCCGCTAGTTCCGGTAAGACCAGATTCGATGAATATAGCGTATCTAGATGTTTATTAGTCTCGTGAACAGCTTTGTTACTGTATGCAAAGTTGACGAGACAAATTAAAAGCTAATAAGTGTTGAAAGAGATCTCTCCTATAGAAAACACAAATCCTCCCCGAACGGGGAGGATTTTTTGTAGTTTTATTGTCCCATTTGTACAGCTTCGCTCTCATTGCCATACCGGTCTATGGCAGTAACAGCAAAATGCGTCTTGCGATTCCATGGGAAGAGAGAAACGTAGGTGAAGGTAGTGCCCTGCACCCGTTGTGCAATGATATTGGCAGGATTGGTCGTGTCAACAGGTGATGTGTTAGCACCATACACCACATACATAGGCGCATTCTGTGAGTCGTTATCGGTCGCAGCTTCCCAACTCAAATGGACATACCCCTCCGCATCTTTCGACTCTAGCAAATTCTTCGGAGCCGTGGGCGCAACATTGTCCAGCCACGGGGTAGCAGGAGGCAGGGCCGGTGTACGGTACAAGTCTTCGGCCAGTAAATCATACAATCCCTGCACGTTATCCATTAAATATTTCACGCGATAGTGGGCTTCACCCGCCAAGCCGATATTACGACTAAAGTGAATTTGTTTGTTGACCTCATCAATATGCCAGTTGCCCTCCTTGGGATCCAGGAAATAAATGCCTAAACCCGGAATCACCTGTCGTCCGTTACTCTGCTCTTTCCAGTCCAAGGCGAAAGGATAGAAATTATTGCCTTTGAAATACATCATGGGGTAAATCTGGTCTTGTATGCCTTCCCCCAACCAGCCAACCACATCTTGTTTCACAGCATCGTAAGCATTCCATCCCCCAGATGAGTAACGAGTCGTATCGTCGAATTTGCCTACCGGACTAGTACTTACCTTTACCCAAGGCTTCAGCGCTTTTACACCATTGTAAATATACCTTACAATCTCAGTAATGTTGTCCCGGCGCCACTGATTGATGTCACGCCCGTTGCCATACTTGCGAAACTCGTTTCTATCGGGAAATTGAGGTGATTTCTCAGGATAACGCAGATAGTCATAGTGCACCCCATCCACATCATAATGTTGAATTACCTCCCGGGTAATTTCCATCAGGTATTTCTTGGTGTCGGGGTTACCCGGATTCAGGAAATACTCACGCTTGTAGGCCACCGTAATCTTGGGGCGTTTCTTCGTTACCGAATGGTTGCCCAAAGCCTTTACATGGGTTCGGTTACCCAAGGGGATAGCCACAATCCAGGCGTGACATTCCATACCACGTTTATGGCATTCCTCTACGGCAAAAGCCAAGGGGTCGTAGCCAGGATTACCACCCACCTTGCCGGTTAGGATGGAGTTATAGGGTTCTAAATTAGATTGATAGATTACATCACCACGGGTGCGTGTTTGGAAAAGCACGGTATTGAAATTAGCCATCTTCAGTTGGTCGAGGATGTCCAAAAGTTCCTGTTTTTGTTTGCGAATGCCCTCCGCATTGTTGGCTTTGGTCTTGGGCCAGTCCAATCCATAAACGGCTGTAATCCAAGCAGCCCTGACTTCGCGTTTAAGGGGTGTATTCTGAGCCACCAATACCTCTGCACAAAGCAAAAATAGTATGATGAGAAGTTTAGTTTTCATGCCGCAAAAATAGTTATATTCTTGTATATTTGCAAAGAATCTTTTATATTTGCACGATTTTTCGTCAAGAAGTTTTTAAATGTTATTATGATAACTTTTTTTCTTTCATTATTCGCTTTGGTGATAGGTTATATGTTCTATGGCAAGTACGTAGAACGAGTATTCCATCCTGATAATCGTAGAACCCCTGCTTTGGCAAAGACTGACGGTGTAGATTTCATTCCTCTTCCCTTGTGGAAGATATTTATGATTCAGTTCCTGAATATTGCCGGAACAGGACCTATTTTTGGCGCAATAATGGGAGCCAAGTTCGGTCCATCTGCCTATTTATGGATTGTGTTGGGATGCATCTTTGCAGGTGCCACTCACGACTATCTTGCAGGTATGCTATCCATTCGCAATGGAGGTATAGGCTTGCCAGATATCATTGGTAAATACTTGGGCAACAAAGCTAAAACAGCCATGCTTATATTCTCGATATTGCTATTGGTAATGGTGGGTGCCGTGTTTGTATATAGTCCTGCCATCATCATGGGAAGCATTGTGGGCGATGTGGTGATATGGATAATCGCCATTTTCGTGTATTATGTCATTGCTACCATGATGCCTATCGACAAGATCATTGGTAAGATATATCCCTTGTTTGCTTTTGCTTTGATCTTCATGGCAGCTGCCATGTTCGTCGGACTGTTGGTGAAGATGCCCGATGTGCCTGAAATTTGGGATGGGTTGTCCAACCGAAATCCTCAAATGGGCCCCATCGTTCCGATTCTTTTCATTACGATTGCTTGCGGTGCCATTAGTGGTTTCCATGCCACACAGAGTCCGTTGATGGCTCGCTGCATGAAGCACGAAAAACTGGGTCGTCCCATTTTCTATGGTGCCATGATAACAGAGGGTATCGTAGCGTTGGTATGGGCCACCGTGGCATCTTACTTCTTTTATGGTGGTGGTGCCGAGGAGTTGGGTGCAGCAACTTCTGCCAGTGCGCCACAGATTGTAACCATTGTGTCGCAAAACTGGTTGGGTACTTTGGGTAGCATACTGGCTCTGTTGGGTGTGGTAGCAGCTCCTATCACCAGTGGTGATACTGCTTTGCGTAGTGCCCGACTGATTATTGCCGATTTTTTAAAACTGGAACAGAAAACGATTCGTAGTCGTTTGCTGATTTGCGTACCTTTGTTTGTCGTTACCATGATGGTGTTGTGGTTCAATATAGCTGATACAGATGGTTTCAATATCATATGGAACTACTTCGGATGGGCAAATCAGGCATTGTCTATCTTTACGCTATGGGCCATCACAGTCTATCTGGTGCAACAACGCAAACCTTTTATCATCACTTTGATACCAGCTTTGTTCATGACATTCGTATGCACTACTTTCTTGTTGATTTCACCCATTGCCTTCGGACTGAGTAATTGGATTGCCTATGGTATTGGTGGTTGCGTACTGTTGGTTGCCCTGGCTTGGTTTGCCCGTTGGTATAAGACCTGTGGATGTAAGGAATAGCAATACGAATAAGATAAAAAAATAAAGGCTCCCGGCGGGAACCTTTATTTTTTTGCGTACTCAAATTGTTATCTTTTATGCGTTCTGATACAAGTAACGTTTGATAGATTTCTTAGGTGTCTTTTCAAACTCTTCGTAGAAGATCTTGATTTTCTGGATTTGGCAATAGTTAGGTAATTTTTGGTTCAACTGAACACGATTCTCTTCCATTACCACGGCCATCTTACCATTCTCAATGCCTTCTTTGCTAGCCAGGTCAAAGTCAGGATAAACCAACCCTACCAACTTGCCTTCCTGCTGGATAACGATGCTCTCAGATACATATGGCATGCTGTTCAACTGGCTCTCAATCTCCTCAGGATAGATGTTCTGTCCGTCAGGACCAAGAATCATGTTCTTCGAACGTCCACGAATGGTCAGGTTACCCTCGGCATCCAAAACGCCCAAGTCGCCAGTTCTTAACCAACCATCGGGCGTAAATGCTGCCTGAGTAGCTTCCTCGTTCTTATAATAGCCCAACATAACATTCATACCTTTAGTCAGCACTTCACCAGGAATGTTCTGTGGATCGGGTGAATCAATCTTCAGTTCCATACGTGGAGCCGCCTTGCCACAAGAATAAGTCTTGTATTTTTCCCATCCTTCATAAGTAATGATAGGAGCACATTCGGTCATGCCATAACCCACGGTATAGCGGAAGTTGATAGAGCGAAGGAATGACTCCACCTCTTTGTTCAGTGGAGCACCACCCATGATGACCTCTATGAAGTTGCCACCAAAACCAGCTGTTACCTGGTCGCAGATTCGTTTCTTCACAATATCGCTCAGCACAGGTAAGTTCAGCATCAGCTGTGCCCAGATGTTCTTCTCCAACTGAGGCAGTACCTTCTTCTTGATAATCTTTTCCACTACAAGTGGCACGGCAATGATAATGCGAGGCTTTACGTCGGCAAAGGCCTGCGCAATGATTTTTGGAGAAGGAATGCGGGTGAGGAAATATACGTGACAACCCACTACAAACTCATACAAGAATTCAAATGCCATGCCAAAGGTATGTGCCATCGGCAAAATGCTTACCACCTTGTCGCCAGGGAAAAGATCGAGCACACTCTGTGCAAATGCCATGTTTGACCACAAAGCACGGTAAGGAATCATCACACCTTTTGACGAACTGGTGGTGCCAGATGTGTAATTGATCATGGCCAGCTCATCAGGAGTTTGCTCCTTATAATAATTAATATGTTCCGGACGGAAGTTCTTAGGATATTTTCTACCGAATATTTCGTTGAGGTGCTCGCGTGCATGCAACAATTTCTTGTTTCGTGCCACCAGCACAGAGAAATCAGTCATCAGCATGATGCCTTCCAGATGAGGCATAGCTTGTTCATTCAGGTCCTCCCAAACGCGATCACCGACATACAGCATACGAGCATCTGAATGATTGACGATGTGGTGTATGTTGTCTGCCTTGAACTCATGTAAGATGGGTACAACGATAGCACCATAGGTGAGGATAGCCAGATAAGTTACTCCCCAATGCGAAGAGTTTCTACCGCAAATAGCGATTTTATCACCTTTTTTTACTCCTGCCTCTTCAAGAAAGATATGCACTTTTTCAATCTTGCGTGCTACATCTTTATATTGTAGTGTGGCGCCATTATAATCAGTCAGGGCATCTAAATCCCAATTATTTTTAATCGAATTTTCAATTAATTGCAAAAAACCTTCTTCCATGTTATTTATTGCACAAAATTATTATTTTTGTGCAAAGATATGTCTTTTGCAGCAAACTGCAAAATAAAAGCGAGGGATTTTTTCCTTAACTACGCTTGTCGAGGAAGTCTTGAAAGGCTTGTTTGTAGCTATCGCCAATAGGAATGTATGTGTTTCCAAAAACAATACGATTGTGCTCGATAATTCTAATTTTTTCTTTTTGAACAATATACGAACGATGCACGCGCATGAATCTGTCATGTGGTAACATTTCTTCCATAGCTTTCATACTCATGAGTGACATGATAGGCTTAGCAGCATTTTCTTCATAAATCTTTACATAATCTTTTAAGCCCTCAATATAGAGAATGTTTTTTAGCTCAATTTGTATGAGTTTGTATTCGCTTTTTACAAAAATACTCTGTATATTGTCATCTTCCTTTTTAGCCCTTTCCTCATGATTTGTCTGCTTACTCTGCCAGATCAAGTTAAACCATTCCTGAGCCTTGTTAGCCGTTTGTAGGAAGTCGGGGTAAGAGATAGGCTTCAGCAAATAGTCAAGAGCATTTACCTTATAACCATCCAGGGCATATTGGTTGAAAGCTGTGGTAAAGACAACGCGTGTTTGTGGGGGTAGCATGCGCGAGTAATCCAATCCGTTCAGTTCGGGCATCTGGATATCGAGAAACA